>JALXAF010000506.1 GCA_026992375.1 Anaerolineae bacterium | reverse complement strand
AATGTTGGCGGCTTTGTGTGCGATATTGCTTTACTCGTCGAGTAACTATATACAGGTATCCTGCAAAATGTTCTGCCACGAAGGCTCGAAGGAACGAAGCCACGAAGAAAACCTTATTATTTCCCCTTCGTGCCTTCGTGTCGTCGTGTCTTCGTGGTTTTTGCCTTGCTATGAGAGGGTACGCGTATAGTTACTTATTCGATGCGGATGCGCGGATCGAGAAAACCGTAAGAGAGATCGACGAAGAGATTGAGAAGAATGTAGCCCACTGCAATGACGACGGTAAATCCCTGAATGACCGGGTAGTCTCGGGAGGTGATGGCCTCGAACAGAGTGCGGCCCACGCCCGCCAGGCTGAAAATGGTTTCGGTGAGGATGGCCCCGCTGAAGATGACGCCCAATTGCAGGCCGATGACTGTCACCAGGGGCAGCAAGGCGTTGCGAAAGATGTGTCGCAGCACCACTGCGCGCTCGCTCATGCCTTTGGCCCGGGCCGTTCGCACATAATCCATGCCCGTCACCTGCAACATGCTGGAGCGAGTCATGCGGGCGATGATGGCCATGGGAATGGTCGCCAGCGCCACCGAAGGCAGGATGAGATGACGGGCGGCGTCTCTTAGCACTTCCCACTCGAACGTAATAATTGAATTGAAGATATAGAGATTTGAGAAAAATTGCAGCATTTGGGGCACATCTTTAGCATCCTCCGGATACCAGCCCCAGACTTCGTAGAAGGGGATCGACACCACGCCCGGAGACAGCCTTCCCGATGGGGGTAAGGCCAGCGGCGTGCCCTTGAGCACCAGGGCGAAGATATACATCAGCATCAGGCCCAGCCAAAAGACGGGCATGGAAACGCCGACATTGGCGAAAACCATGGTGCCCACATCGAACATTGAATTATGCCGCAGAGCCGAAAACATCCCTAACGGAATTCCCACCAGTGTGGCCAATAGCAAGGCAAAGAACCCCAATTCAACGGTGGTGGGCAGGCGCTCCACCAAAATCTGGGAGATGGGGCGATGGAATCGAATGGATTCGCCCAAATCCCCCTTGGCCAGATCTTTCACGTAAATGTAGAACTGTTGATAAACCGGTTTGTCCAATCCCTTCTCATGGATGAAGCGATCGCAGACTTCCTGCGTCGCTTTTTCGCCCAAAATAGACTTGCACGGGTCGCCAGGCACAGCCCGAGCCAGCACAAAGGTGACCAAAAGCACGCCAAAGAGCACCGGTAATGAATAAATCAGGCGACGAGTGATGTATTTGATCATAGTTTTAATCCGAGACCAGAGTTATTTTTCAGACTTTGGCATTGCGATGCAAGGGATGGTGGATGTGCATAATTCATGCGGGATGACAACCCGATCGTGCGACCGGGGCCATCCCGCATGAAGAGATCAGGAGCAGCGAACGTCCGCTTTAGTCTTCAGCATTCATCAAACCGAAGAGGTAGGCGGGATATTCGAATGCGCCCGTGTTGCCCTTGTGATAGGGGCTGATGGCGTTTAGGCCAGCATCCCAGGAGCGAACGACGTCGTTGGCGTCCAGGGTGGAGCCGTCGTGGAATTTGACGCCCTCGCGCAGGTAGCAGGTCCACTCGGTGGAGTCCGCATTGGCTTCACACTTGGTGGCCAGGGTGGGCACGGCTTCGCCGTCGGCGTTGTACTTGTACAGGCCCTCGGTCACCATCTTGCAGGCGTCCAGGGATTCGCCGTCGGTTTCATCCATGCAGTAGAGGCTGATGGGTTCCGCGGCCTTCATGTAGACCAGGGTGTCGCGGTCGCCGGGGACGAAGGTCCACAGGTCTGGCGGGCCGAGCACCGCGGCCTTGGCGTTTTGCACGTCGGCCAGAGCGGCGTCAGCAGCGGCGCCATGGGCGATGGGAACCATGGGCACCAGCTCGCGGATGGCGTTGTTGGCCTTCTCGTACAGCGGCTCAGCTTCCTTGGGATCGGCGATGACCGATGCTTTCTCCAGAGTCTCGTAGATCTCGGGATAGGGGGTGCCGAACTGAGGATTGTTGCGGCTGAAGTGGAAGTCAAGGAAGTTGGTCACGTGCAGGTAGTCAGCGCCCCAACCCAGCAGATAGAGGCCGTCCAGTTCGCCCGCAGTGGACTTGGCGATGAAGTCACCCGACTCCATGACCACGACCTCGGCGTCGATGCCCAGATTCTCTTTGAGCTGATTCTGGATGTCCACAGCCACCAGGCCGGGCTCGGGCAGGTACACGCGGAAGACGTCGCGGTAGAAGATCTTGGTCTTGAAGCGGATGCCGTTCTCGTCCTTGGTCAGGCCCGCCTCGTCCAACAGTTTGTTGGCTTCGTCGGGATTGAAGTCGTACCAGGGATCGCCCACGCAGCCATTGGGGATGGAGCAGGGGGTGAAGTGAGAAGCGACCTCGGAGCCATCGGGATAGAAGTTATCCACGATGCGCTGGCGGTCGATGCCCATGGCAATGGCCTTGCGCACGTTCACGTCGTCCCAGGGCTTGAAGGTGTTGGTCATAGCCAAGTAGAGGACGTTGGGATTGGGCACAGGCAGGAATTGCAGGTTGGGATCATTCTCGACCGTCTCGTAGTCATCGGGGCTGAGCTTGGTGATGTAATCCGCGTTGCCAGATTGCAGCTCCAGCAGGCGAGCAGCGCCTTCAGTGGCCCAGCGGAAGACCAGGGTTTCGGTCTTGGCCTTGTCACCGAAGTAGTCGTCGAAGCGCTTGAAGATGATGCTGTCACCCCGGTTCCAGGAGTCCAACATGTAGGGGCCGGTGCCGATGGGGTGCTCCAGAAGTTCGCCGGTGCCGCCCGTCTTCTCGATCCACTCGCGGGGCTGGATGAAGAATGGGGTGAAGGAGACCTTGGCCAGGAACGCAGGATCGGGCTTGCACAGCTCGAATTTGACGGTCATGTCATCCACGGCCTTGATCTGCTTGATGATGTTGTTCTTGCAAGGGGCGCTGATGGTGAGCAGACCGTTCTCTTCGGTCTCGCCCGCGACCATTTCTTCCTCGCCCTTGCCTTCTTCGCCTTCGCCCGCCTGCGGCGGCGCGCCGAACCACTTGCTGTAGATCTCGTCATATTCGCCCGAGTCTTTCACAGCGGCCAAGCCTTTGTTGATGGCGGACAGGACATCGGGAGCGTCCTTGCGCACGGCGATGCCGTAGTATTCCTCGGTGAAGGGGCCAGCTACGATCTCGACGTTCCATTCGGGGTTGGCTTTGATCATGTCTGCGGTGGTGGGCGCATCGTTGATGACGGCGTCCACATCGCCGTTGGCCAGGGCCTGCATGGCCAGGGTGATCTCATCGTAGCGCACGACTTCGGCGTCGGTGTTATCGGTGGCCCAGATGTCGCCGGTGGTGCCGAGCTGCACGCCCACCTTCTTGCCAGCCAGATCATCCGGGCTCTTGATGTCGCTGCCCTTCTTCACAGCCAGCACCTGACCGGCGTTGAAGTAGGGATCGCTGAAGTCGACGGTCTGCTTGCGCTCGTCGGTGATGGTGGCGGCGGAGATGACTGCATCGAACTCGCCGCTGGCCAGCGCCACGAAGATGCCGTCCCAGCGGGTGTTGACGAATTCGGGCTCGAAGCCTGCAGCCTTGCCGATGGCCTTCATCAGGTCGATGTCGAAGCCCTGGATGTCGCCATTCTCATCCACAAATTCGAAGGGCGGATATTCGGCGTTGGTGCCGACGACGATCTTCTTCACCTCGGGCGCCTTGGTGGGTTCAGGGGCTTTGGTGGGTTCGGGAGCCTTGGTGGCTTCAGGAGCTTTGGTGGGTTCAGCAGGCGCGGCAGTGGGCTTGGGCGCTTCGGTGGCTGCTCCGCCACCGCCACAAGCGGCCAGAACCACGGCTGCCAGCACAAAGATGCTGAGCAGCATCCAAAAACGACGTTTGGACATAGGATTCTCCTCCTTTGAGAGAACGAATGGAGAGTGCTTGAATGACGGGAGCAAAAGCCGCCGTCACTTTTTCGGCAATGAAGCAACAGGTTGTGTTTCATCGCTGTCAAACGAGCTGTTCTCGATACGCAAACCTCCTCTGAATATGACTTGGAACGCAAGCGATTTGCATACGGAGTACAAGTGTAATGAAGATTATAAATTGATACTGAAAAGGTTGTCAAACGATTGTCGGTTCATTCTAGCAGACCTCGGAGGTCTCGCCAGACCTCCGAGGTCTTTGACGCTGCGCAACGCTGTGAGCGCCGAAATCGAAGCGTCCTGGAACGGTATTCGCAGGATGATCCGAAATTCGGAGGGAAAGTTTGGCTCAACAGGATTTCAGGGGGCATTGGCTTTAGCAGACCTGCCGGATTGCATGAACATTGACAAAATAATCCGGTTATAGGCCCGGGGTGCTTCGCGCCCGCCGCCAGCGCCGGGGGATGAAGTCCCCCGGCTAGAAACAGCGCCCCTGCGGGGCTAGCCGGATTTATCCGGCGCTGTTTTGTGGCCCGGCGATGAAGTCGCCGGGCGGACAGCAGACTTCGGAGGTCTCGCCAGACCTCCGAAGTCTTTGGCCCGCGCAACGAGAAGGAGGAGTGAAAGCGGCCGCGTCAGACCAGTCGCTCCCGGGCCTTGGCGCTGAGATAATCCATGCTCCAGACCATGATCACGATGGCCCAGACCGCGGTGCCCGCCTTGTCGTACTGGTTCAGGCCCACCCACAGGCGGAATTGCTGGCCGATGCCGCCGCCGCCCACAAAGCCGATGACCGTGGACATGCGGATGTTGATATCCCACTGGTAGAGGATGAATGCCAAGAAGGGGGGCACGAGCTGGGGAACCACCGCGTAGACCAGGGTTTGCAGCTTGTTGGCTCCCGTGGCCAAAATAGCCTCCACCGGGCCTTCGTCGATCTGCTCGATGGTCTCGGCGAAGAGTTTGCCCAGGTTGGGGATGTTGTTCAGCACCAGGGCCAGCACGCCCGCGAAGGGCCCGGCTCCCACCCACGCAGCCATGATCAGCACCAAAATCATGGGCTCGATGGAGCGGGTGAGGTTGAAGCCCATCTTGAACGCGTTGTAGACGATGCGCCCGAACAGCGTCTCGCCCATGATGTTGCGGGCCGCGAAGAAGCTGAGGGGGATGGCGAAGAAGGAGCTGAAGGTCGTGGCCAGCAGGGCCATCAGCAGCGTCACCAGGGCCAGATTGAACACCGTCCTGGTGGTCTGGCTGAGACGCGGGCCGCCCACCACCTCCTCCCAATTGATGCTGACAGCGCCCACGCTGCCCGGCGGACTGTCCTCGCCGATTTCCATCAACGGGCTGATCTTCGTCTCCAGGTGCACCCGGCCATTTGCGTCGGTGTCGCAGCAGTTGGATTTGACGCGCAGGAAGGAGCCGTCGGGCATCTCCCAGCGGATGGAGACATGGGTGTTGGGCGGCAGATCGTAGCCGTCGATGGTCAGGGGATCGCCCACATCGCCGCATTGGGGATCGAGCACGACGCGCGGGCCCGAGGCGGGCGGCTCTTCGGTCTCGGCCACGCCGCAGGGCACGGGCAGCGGTTGCCGCACCGAATGCGCCTCGGTGGGCCGATCGAAGAAATCGGGCACGGCAAAGGCCTTGGCCAGCTTCATGCCCGCGGGCAGGCCCGTCACCAGCTCGGTGAAATCAACTTCGGCCACGTTCCACGACCACGCGAACGTGGCTACGAAAAGCAGGATCGCCACGCCCCACTTGGCCCAGCGCTTGTATGGCTTCTGATGCGGCCGGGCGGGCGCTCCCTCCACGATGCGCTTGCGGATGATGCTGGATGCGTAATCCAGCGTCGTGACCACGAGCATAATGGCCAGGATGGCTGTGGCCATGGCCGAAAAACGGTTCAGTCGAATCCACTGGATGACCAGGAAGCCCAGGCCCGCATCGCTGATGAGGCCGATGACCGTGGACATGCGCACGTTGATGTCCCAGCGGTAGAGGGTGAAAGACGCGAAGTTGGGCAAAATCTGGGGGATGACCGCGTAGACGATGACCTGGGGCTCGCGGGCGCCTGTGGCTCGCAGCGCCTCGATGGGACCGGGATCGATGCTCTCGATGGCCTCGGAATAGAGTTTGCCCAGCGCGGCGATAGTGTGCACCATCAGCGCCAACATGCCCCCGAAGGGCCCCAATCCCACCCAGACGGCGAAGATGATGGCCCACATCAGCGTCTCGATGGAGCGCACGATGTTCAGCCCTGTGCGCACGATGTAGTAGATGATCCGGGTCGCCGGATTGTGGAACATGAGGTTGCGGGCCGCCAAGAAGCTGATGGGCAGCGCAAAGATCATGCCCAAAATCGTGGCCAGGAAGGCCAGGGCGATGGTCTCGCCGATCTTCTCCCACACCAGTTGCAGAGTCTGCGTGGGCTCAAGATTCCCGTAGGGCCTGTGCTGCTCCGACCGCACCTGATGCGTCTGCGTCTGTCCGGGCGGCGGCAGCTCTGAAAGCGGCACCGCCTGGGGAATGGTGATGGTGATATCGAATCGCCCCTGATCATCCGTTGTAAATTTGGCTTGCTTGCCATCGATAATCACCCGCTGGGGATCGCCAATGGGACTGATCCACCATAGCTCCCCTTCGAAATTCGGGAAAAATCCCTCGCCGTGAACCGTGAGCGGATCGCCTACATCACCGCATTTTTTATCCAGAATCAGTTTGGGATTTTCGGTTGGCTCGCGCGATGGTTCAGGCAGCGGCTCGACACAGGGCACCTGGATGGGCGCTGTGCCGATCTTGTCTTCGGTGGGATGGGTGAGCAGCTCGGGCTGGAAAAGCGCCCGCACATAGGGAACCATGGAATCCCAGCCCGTGATCATGCGCTGCGGGCGCACTTCGGTGGCGACAAAGGCCAGTCCATAGATAACGATGGCCGCCAGCAGCACGGGCACGGAGAACTTGGGGCGACGTCCCTTGGACACCTGCCAGGCGTCCCACACATTCCAGACCCAGATTCCCAGCACCGGCGCGAATAATACGCCGCTTCCCTGCCACAAAATCAAAAGGATAAGTGCGATGATCGAAAGGAAAAGCCCGAAGCCGCGAGCGTATAACCCCAGATACGCCTGCCCGGCCCCCGGGATCACAAATGAAAGAATGGGAGCCAGCCAGTTTCCGTCCTTTTCTGTTCTGGGTGGTGCATCAGGATAGCTCTGCTTGCGCATGGCAAACTCCTCGAAAACAATGGAAGGGGCCCGCCCGATCAGGCGGTTATCTGCTCGCCGCTTACGGTCACCATCTCCGCCTCCTCGCCATACACTTCCTTGAACTTCTCGGGCGTGAGTTCAGAGGGGAGGCCGTCGAAGACCAGCTCGCCATCCTTCAGACCGATGACGCGCGTGGCGTAGCGATGCACCAGATCCAGAAAATGCAGGCTGCACAATACGGTGATGCCATCCTCCCGATTCAGCGTTTCGAGATAGCGCAGAATGGAATGGGCCAGTACCGGGTCCAGACTGGCGACGGGCTCATCGGCCAGCATCAGCTTGGGCTCTTGCATCAGCGCCCGGGCGATGGCCACGCGTTGCTGCTGCCCTCCCGACAGCTGATCCGCCCGGTTGTCCGCCTTCTCGGCGATCCCCACCCGTTCCAGCGCCGCGCGGGCCCGCTCGTAATCCTCCTTGGGGAAAATGTGCAGCAGACTCCAGAAAGGATGGGCGTAGCCCAATCGCCCCGAAAGCACATTGGTCATCACCGTGCTGCGTTTGACCAGATTGAATTGCTGGAATATCATGCCGATCTGGCGGCGGATGTGCCGCAACTCCTGCCCCTTGGCCGCGGTCACATCCCGATCATGCCAGATGACCGTGCCCTCGGTGGGATCGATCAGGCGATTGATGCACCGTAATAGCGTTGATTTCCCAGAACCGGAAAGCCCGATGACCGCCAGGAACTCCCCCTCCTTCACCTCGAAGCTGACATCTTTCAGCGCCACCGTGCCATCGGGAAATACTTTGGTGAGATGCTCGACGCGTAACAAAAGATCACCTCCTGATTATGAATGTGCGACGCACCTGCCTGCAGAGCGTCTGCTGCAAGTGCGTCGCACTGTATTGCGGAAAAAAGAGGCGTCTATTTCGCCAGGTCTTCGATGTTGATGCCAGCTTTGCTCAGCTCGGCGCGGAAGGCGTCATAGAAGCTGTCGTCCGCGGGCTTCAACCCCTCGATGGAATAGATGTCATTCAGCAGTTTCTTGCCATCCTCCGAGTTGGATATCTCCAGCAGCGCATCCACGATCTGCTTGCGCTTGTCAGCAGGGAAATTCTTGACAAAGGAGACGTTGTCGTTGGGGATGTCTGCTGTGGTGGCGATGGCGATGACTTTCTCTTTTACGTCGGGGATATCCTTTTCTACCGAGCTGCGGGCGTCCACATAGGTTGCGCCGGCATCACAGTCGCCGTTATAAACCTGAGTGACTACGTTGTTGTGCGACCCGGCCTCGATGGTCTTGGCGAAGTCCTTGTCGGGATCGATGCCATTGGCCTTGAGCATAATGCGGGGAACGATGTAGCCCGAGGTCGAGTTAGGATCGACCCAGCACATCACCTTGCCCTTCAGGTCCTGCAGGGTCTTGATACCGCTATCGGCTCGCACGATGATCTGGCCCTTGTAGGAGGTCGAGCCGTAGCGCACCGTCACCAGCGCCACATCCACGCCATATTTTTCATGGGCCAGCACATAGTTGAAAGTGTTCATCCAGCCGATGTGGGCCTTGTTCGCGCCCATGGCCTCGCGTACGGCTGCGAAATCGGTGCCTACGTTGGCTTTGATGACTAGCCCCGTCTTATCTTGCACCATCTGGGCCAACTGATCGCCGCTGGCGATGATCTGCTGGGTGTCGCCCGAAGGAACAAAGGACATGATGATGGGATTTTTCTCCGTCCCCAACTTGGCCTGGCCGCCACAACCAGCCAGCACCAGCGCCAGAATAGCAACAAGCATCAATACGATAAACCAATTCTTTTTCATGGGAAATCCTCCTTTGAAGAAGATGACAACATTGTCAGAGAGTTTGTAAAAAGAAGTTTTGGGCAACTACTAATGTCTCGCTACCACTTTTTGCCATGGAGATACGAAGAAGATGGAGACGCGAAGTGCTTTTCTTTATTTTTCCCTTCGTGTCTTCGAAAAACTTCGAGCCTTCGTGGCTTTTTGAGGCGTAAAGTCGAGTACATTAGCAGTTACAGTTTGGGAGAAAAAAGAAGGCGTTTGCAGCAAAAAGTGAGAATGGAACGGTGGAACACCTCCGGGGAGAGAGTGTAGGAAATCCAATATCATTATCATACAACGAAATGAGAACTTTGTGAAGCCCCGCAAAAGGTACAGCAGATCCTTTTCAAAGTCGCAAAAATCAGAGGTTGTTAGCGCCCTCCTTCCGCCTAAATCGTCGACTCGCGTCGCTCTATTGAGCTCTGCGGAAGGGAGTGATGCGAAAACTCTCGCTTCGTGCAGGGCAGGTCGCCCTGCATTCGTTGGAATGACGCGAGGAGAGGGCTTTGAAAGGACCCTGGAAGAACCGCGAGGCTATAACAGTTTAGTTGGCGCGACCACTTTTTCCCACTGCCTCGATGAATGTTTATCAATTAAATCGGTCGTAATGGCGTTTGCCACGCCCGCCCGGCGATGAAGTCGCCGGGCTAGGAAACAGCGCCGGATAAATCCGGCTAGCCCCGAAGGGGCGCTGGCGGTGGGCAAGAAACGATCCCCGGCCTATGACCAGATCATTTTGTCAATATCCATCATTTAGCGTCTGGAAAACGGAATGACCGACTGAACTGATACGGTCTCAAGAACCGAGTCAAACTTGCAACTGGCGAGTGATTTTGCTATAATTGCACTTGCTGTTGGGGGATAGTTTAATCGGC
>JALXAF010000505.1 GCA_026992375.1 Anaerolineae bacterium | reverse complement strand
TGCGCCCGCAACGCCCGTTTGTGTCCCACCAGCCATTTGGCCCCCTCGCGCAGCCACTGGAAGCCGAAGGTGGCCAGCAGCCACCAGCGCAGCAGCTCAGCCCAGGCCCGCCCGAAATGCTTTTGCGCGTAGCGCACCCGGCTGCTGAAAAAGGCGATATCGCGGCGGGCCACGGCCTGCTCGCTGGACTTGCCCTCGTAGTGGACGATCTCGGCGGCGGGCTCGTAGGCGATGCGCCAGCCCGCATCTTTGGCCTGCTTGCACCAGTCCAGCTCCTCAGAATACATGAAAAAGCCCTCGTCCAGGCCGCCGATTTGTTCGTAGACCGCGCGGCGGGCCATGAGCGCGGCGCCCACCAGCCAATCCACCTCTTGCGGCTCATCCTCGGGCCGATCGGCCATGATGTAGCGCCGAAACAGACGCAGGCCCGGAAAATACTGCTGGATGATGGTGCTTTCGGTGAACAGGGTGGCCAGGGTGGGAAAACGGCGGCGGCTGGGCTGGGGGCTGCCATCGCCATACCACAATCTCGGCCCGACCATGCCCACATCAGGATGGGAATCGAGATAACGGGCGAGGCGAGCGATGCTGTCCGGTTGGGGCGCGGTGTCTGGATTCAGTAAGAAGAGAAAGCGCCCGCGGGCCGCAGCCAGGGCCTGATTATTGCCGCCGGTGAACCCGCGATTATCCCTGTTGGCGATAATCCGCACCGCGGGAAATGCCTCCCGCACCGCGTCCACCGTCCCATCCGCGCTGGCGTTGTCCACGACGATGATTTCGTAGCTGTACATTTCCCCCACGGCTTCGGGCAGCGCGGCCAGGCAGTCCAGCAGCAGTTCCCGCACATTCCATGAGACGATGAGGATGGAGATGTCGGGCGAGAGAGAGGAGGTGGGAGCGTTGGAAACCGTGTCCACAGGCTTACATTGTCATGCCTAATTGAACGAGAATTGCAATCTCGACAAGACGCATTTCCTCAGCGGAAAGCGACCCGATACGGCGCAGCAACCGTTGTTTGCTAGCTGTGGTCAACTGGCTGGCCATGGCTTTGCCCTTTCTATCACCTACCATTACCAACGCCTCACCTGGATAAATCCGCTGAATGTTCGACGTAATGGGCACGACCTGCACACGATTGAGATATTTGTTAGCCGTGTCGTTGCTCACGATGACCGCGGGACGCACTTTGCGGATTTCACCGCCTACGGAGGGGGCGAAATTCACCCACCACACCTCACCACGTTTCATCGGCAACATCCCCGATCAAGGCTTCGGCCCAGTCGAGGGCCTCGGCTTCCTGTGCTGTATCTTCGGCCATCTGACGATATCCCGCCTCCAGGTCAGCGTCTACGACATAGGAGCGCAACACGTCTTCAATGAACTGGCTGATGTGTTGCGGGCCGACGCGTTTGTATAGGCCCTGGTACACGTCTTCGCTGATGGTGATGGTTAATTCTTTTTCCATAGGTCTGCCTCCAATAGCTGATCAAGTCGATTGTACCTCGATCTTTGGGGGAGATCAAAAGGTGCGTTCCACAACGTAGCGGGCCACGTCGGCCAGGGCGGCGCGGGCGGGGATGGCGGGGAGGTTGGCCAGATCGTCCAACGCCCGATTTACAAAGGCCCGGGCTTCGTCATGCGCCTGCTCGATGGCGTCCGAGTTGCGGATGATGGTCACAACTTCATCCACGATGGGATCGCCGGTAGGATGGCTCTCGATCATATCCACGATCTGCTGGCGGCGCTCCGGTCGCTGGATGTAGAAATAGACGGGCAGCGTGATGATGCCCGCGCGCAGATCGGAGCCCGCGGGTTTGCCCAAAGTCTTTTCATCCGCCGTGAAATCGAGAATGTCGTCCACGATCTGGAAGGCCATGCCCAGGTGATAACCGAAACGCCGCAAGGCTTCCTCGTGGGCCGCGGGCGCATCGCCCAGAGCGGCGGGCGCTCGGGTGGCCAGCTCGAAGAGGGCCGCGGTCTTGCCATAGATGCGCTCGTAGTAACTTTCTTTGGGCTGCGACCAATCGCGGGCGCTGAAAGCCTGCCGCAGCTCGCCATCCACGATCACATCCAGCGTGCGGGCGAAGAGTTTGATGACGCGCGGGTGCTCTGTCTTGGCCACCAGGCCCGCGGCCCGGGCGAAGAAGAAATCTCCGGCCATGATGGTGCTGCTGGGAGTCCATACGGCGTTCAGGGTGGATTTGCCCCGGCGCAGCAGCGCGCCATCGATGACGTCATCATGCACCAGGGTTGAGGTGTGCAGGGCTTCGATGGCTGCGGCCAGGCTGATGAGCTTTTGCGGCTCGTCGGGCGGATAAAAACGCCCGGCCAGCAGGGTGAGCATGGGGCGCACGCGTTTGCCGCCGCTGCGGATAAGCAACTGCAGGGCCTCGGTTAGAGGCTCGTAGGCGTTGCCCACGGCCTTCTGCATCTTCTTTTCCACCGCAGCCAGGTCTTTGGCGACCAGGGCGCGGGCTGTATCGAGTGATACGTTCATTGCATGTGAGCCAGTTGTTCCCGGACGCGCCGTATAAAATCTCCGGGCCGGAGAACGGTGATGTCGGGATGACCAGGTTTGAAGTGACGAATGTTGAATGTGACCAGCCAATCGCACCGGGCCTTGATTGCGGCGACCAGAATGGGCAGGTCTTTGTGATCGGCAGCCCCCGCGAGAGCTTTTACTTCCTCTGGCGTCGGCGCTGGCGTCACCGTGAGTGAACGGGCGACCAGGTGATGAAACACCGGCGTCGCTCGGGGCATCTTCCTTTTCAGGTTTCTTTCCGCTTCGATAATGGCCTGTTCCGAGGTGATGGCTTCGATCAGGGTGATTTCCGCCAGTGTGAGGATGAGCAGGCTGGCGCTGTGTTCGCTGGGGGATGCCGCACCGGCAAAAAGCACATCGGCATCAATGAACACCCTGACTTTGTCACTCATTTTCCCCATCGGAATCGCCGTATGCTTCGGTCACATAGCGAGCGCGTTCTTCTCGCAGGGCCAGGAGCAGCTCTTCGGTGCTGAATCCAGCCTCCCGCCGCAGTCGTTCGATCTCGGCAGCCAATTCGGGAACCATCGGTTTCATGGGCGTCAGCACAAAAATGCCATCCAGATCAACCAAATGATAGGTGTCACCCACGTTGATATTGTATTTTTTTCGCAAATCAGCGGGAAATGTGACCGTTCCCCGCTGACGAAACTGAATGGTTGCGCTCATCTATCGATTTCCTTGATTGTAAAATCCTGAAATTCTGCGTAATCAGTATATCAGACGTCAGCTTCGAGGCCAAAGAATTTCCTGGCGGTGGCGGTGGTCATTTCCGCGACTTCGGCGAAAGGCGTCTCCCATAATTCCGCCAGTTTCTTGGCTGTCAGCTTCACCCGGGCGGGTTCGTTGCGTTTGCCGCGATAGGGGTGAGGCGTCAGATAGGGCGAATCGGTTTCGAGCATCAAGCGGCGGGGATCAAGCTGCCGGGCCAGGGCCTGCAGGTCGCGGGCGTTTTTGAAGGTGACAGGCCCGGCCAGCCCCAGCACGAAGCCCAGATCGTACGCCTCCTGCGCCATGGCCAGGTCGCCCGAGAAGCTGTGCAGCACGCCCGGCCAGGGGCGGCGGGCCAGGGGCGTGCCGGGCAGGCGATCTCGCACCCAGGCCCGCAGCTCGGCCATGATGAGGTCGTGAGTTTCGCGGTCGTGGATGACCACAGGCAACCCTAATTCTGCGGCCAGGTCCAGTTGCAGCCGCAGGACGCGGATTTGCTGGTCCAGCGGCACGGTCTTCCAATAATCGTCCAGGCCGATCTCGCCGATGGTGACCACTTTGGGGTGGGCGGCCAGCGCCCGGATGTCATCCAGCATGGCGGGCTGGAAGTCAGTGCAGTCATTGGGGTGGATGCCCACCGCAGCGTACACCTCGGCGTAGCGCTCGGCCAGGGCCACGGCTTGGCGACTGCTGGCCACATCCACGCCCTGGGTGACCATGGCGATGACGCCCGCTTCGCGGGCGCGGGCCACCACCTCGTCCCGGTCTTCATCGAAGTGGGGCAGATCCAGGTGGCAGTGGGAGTCGATGAGAAATGCTGTCATTGGCGCATGGCGGCGAAGACGAACGTTGCGAAATGGCCGTCAATCGCCGCCATGCACTATACAGATATTTGAATTGATTGTCCAATTCATTTGGCGGAGTCTCTCGCCATGAGCGCCCGCGTCCGCCGTTTTTTGCCATTTGGTGTGTTCAATTTCGGTTGGAGTCCGCCCGGCGATGAAGTTGCCGGGCTACAAAACAGCGCCGGATAAATCCGGCTAAGCCCCGCAGGGGTGCTGTTTCTAGCCGGGGACTTTATCCCCCGGCGCTGGTGGTGGGCAAGAAGCGCCCTGCCCATGAATGGCTTATTTTAACTTTCCAACTCATTTGGGACATACTCTTCTTGCCGTTTTTCTCCCACGCGTTAGAACCGGATTGCGAAACTTGACAAAACGCCCGACTTCTCCTAAACTTACCCTTGCTCATTTCCCGGGGCTGTAGCTCAGCTGGGAGAGCGCTACAATCGCACTGTAGAGGTCAGGGGTTCGAATCCCCTCAGCTCCACCTGGCCCTGGCCACCCGGGCGCAACTTTGACAACCAAAGACCCAAATGCTGCGAACAGGAGTAGTAGGTCCGCCCGAAAGCGAGTCGGGGAGCGTGAAAGCCCGACAAAGCGGCCTTCGGGCCCGCGTCAGACCGAACTCGCCTGGGAGGCAGCGCCGGTGAAAGCCACTTTGGGCCGTAGTCGGCGCCGGGTTCGCCCGTTATCGCGTTCGAGAGGTCAGAACAGACTTCGGGGCTGTAGCTCAGCTGGGAGAGCACCACAATGGCATTGTGGGGGTCAAGGGTTCGAGTCCCTTCAGCTCCACCAAACGAGGCCGGTTGTCATCATGCGACCGGCCTCCTGTTCTGACAATCAGGGTGGCACCGCGGAATCCCTTCGTCCCTGTTGGACGAGGGGATTTTTGTTTTTCAGGCCGAAAACTGTACCAAAACCTCCATTCTGGTGTATGATATAGGAGAACGGCAACGTCGCCGTGGAACGATCTCCATTTCATACAACCCTAATCACAACGAGGTGATAACCATGGCAATGCGAGCAGATTGGATATGGATGAACGGTGACCTGATTCCCTGGGATCAGGCCAAAGTGCACGTTTTTACCCATGCACTTCATTACGGAACCAGCGTCTTCGAAGGCATCCGCGCTTATAACACTCCCAAAGGCCCGGCCATCTTCCGCAGTCACGAGCATTTTCGCCGACTGATGGACTCCGCCAAAATCTTGCGCATGACGCCCGTGCCTTACAGCGCTGAGGAACTCATCGAGGCGGCCAAGGCTACGATTCGGGCCAACAAACAGGATTCTTGCTACATTCGCCCGCTGATCTACCGCGGCTACGAGACCCTGGGCGTCGATGGCCGCAAATGTCCCATCGAAGTCATCATCGGCACCGTGCCATGGGGCGCTTATCTGGGCGAGGAAGCCATCAACCAGGGCGTGGATGTGGCGGTCAGCTCCTGGCGGCGCACCCCCTCGGGCGTAGGCGCGCCCCTGGGCAAGATCGGCGGCCAGTATGTCAACAGCCAATTCATCGCCATGGAGGCCCACGATTTGGGCTATGACGAAGCCATCAGCCTGGATATTCATGGCTACGTGGCCGAGGGCTCGGGCGAGAATCTCTTTATGGTCAAAGATGGCGTCATCTTCACCCCGCCTTTGGCTACTTCCATCCTCAGCGGCATTACCCGCGACGCAGTCAAGACCATCGCTCATGATCTGGGCTACGAAGTAAAAGAGATGACCATCACCCGCGAGATGCTCTATCTGGCCGATGAGCTGTTCTTCACCGGCACTGCGGCCGAAGTCACCCCCATCCGCTCGGTGGATCGCATCCCTGTGGGTTCGGGCACGCGCGGGCCCATTACCAAAGCCATCCAGCAGCGCTTCTTCGACATCACCGCGGGTCGCTACCCCGACGAGCATGGCTGGCTGGATTACGTTTACGATTCAGAATGAAGCAAGATACCGAATCAATTATCCGTAAACTGAATAACCTGCGTCCCTACCTGGCTGAAAAATATGGCGTTTCACGCATCGCAATTTTTGGCTCTTTTGCCAAGGCTCGCCAATCGGAAAGCAGTGACCTGGATCTGCTCGTCGAGTTCGAGCAGCCCATCGGATTGGAGTTCAACGAGCTTGTCGAGTATCTGGAAAAGGAATTCGGCATGAAAGTTGATGTCCTGACGCCCGCGGGTCTACAGGGAATTCGCGTCCCGGATGTTGCCAGAGATATCGCCAAAGAGTTGATCTATGTCTGAACATCCTCAAATCGAAGCCATCATTCAAGAGTTGAACGATCATGCAGACTCGAATCTCCCGTAACGACGCCACGCCCGTAGAAATGCTGCCCGGTCTGGTGCGCCGCACCCTGGCCTGGGGCGAAAAGATGATGCTGTGCGAATTCACCGCGGATGCGGGCGTGGTCGTGCCCATGCACAGCCACCCCCACGAGCAGGTGGGTTTCGTGCAATCGGGCCGGGTGCAGTTCACTGTGGCCGGAGAGACATGGATCGCTGAGCCGGGCGATTCCTACGCCATTCCTGGCGGCGTGGAACACGAGGCCCGCGTCCTCGAACCCACCGTGCTCCTCGAACTTTTCAGTCCCCCGCGCGAAGCCTTTGCCGCCCCATCTCCAGATTAACGGAGCCTGGAAGGTTATCTCACGCAAAGACGCCAAGGCGCTAAGTTTTTTGAAAAAAGGTGACAGTCACCTCAACGCCAAAAATAGTGAGGTGAGTATGAAAGAGCGCACATTTACCGCAATCGTTTATAGAGAAGATGACCTATTTGTGGCGGAATGCCCGGAAGTAGGCACCGTCAGCCAGGGATACACCATCGAAGAAGCCATCGAGAATCTCACAGAGGCAACAGAGCTTTATCTGGAAGAATTCCTTGTTTTTGAAACACATACGCCTTATTGACCACCTTGTGAACTCGCAGTTGGAACACTGCGTGGGATATTGAGACAAGCCCACGTTTCTCCTGAAAAATTCATGAAGCATCTTGGATAGAAGACTATGACCGACCGTTACGATCCCCAATCCATCGAAAAAAAATGGCAGGACAAATGGGCCGAGACCGGGCTGTACAAGCGCGTCGAGGATCCGGACAAGGAGAAATGGTATTTCCTGACCATGCTTCCTTATCCCAGCGGCGACCTGCACACGGGCCACTGGTACGCGATGTCGCCTTCGGATGCAGGCGCGCGCTACGCCCGCATGAACGGCAAAAACGTCTGGTTCCCCATCGGCTTCGACGCCTTCGGGCTGCCCGCAGAGAACGCAGCCATCCGCCACAACATCCATCCCCACAAATGGACCATGGGCAACATCGAGCGCATGAGGGGCCAGTTGCGGCAGATGGGAGCCATGTTCGACTGGGAGCACGAGGCTGTCACTTGTTTGCCCGGCTATTACCAGTGGAATCAGTGGTTTTTCCTCAAGTTCTACGATATGGGTCTGGCTTATCGCGAGGAAGCGCCCGTGCAGTTCTGCCCCACCTGCAACACCACCCTGGCCCGGGAACAGGTGTGGGATGGCAAATGCGAACGCTGCGGCACGCCCGTCATCATCAAGAACCTGGCCCAGTGGAAATTCCGCATCACTGACTATGCGGAGGAGCTGCTGGCGGGCCTGGAGACGCTGGATTGGCCCGAACGCGTCAAGACCCTGCAACGCAACTGGATCGGGCGCAGCGAGGGCGTCGAGTTCGAGATGAAGATCCAGGGCCAGGAGCATCTGGCTTTTCGGGTCTTCACCACCCGCCCGGACACTATCTTCGGCATGAGCTTCGCAGTGCTGGCGCCCGAACACCCGTTGGTGGCGCAGATCACGACGCCCGAGCACAAGGCCGAGGTCGACGCGTATGTGGCCGAATCGAGCCGCAAGAGCGATCTGGTGCGACAGCAGGAAGCTGGGGAGAAGAGCGGCGTCTTCACCGGCGCTTATGCCATCAACCCCGCCAACGGCCAGCCCGTGCCCATCTTCATCGCCGACTACGTGCTGATGAGCTACGGCACAGGGGCCATCATGGCCGTGCCCGCGCACGACCAGCGGGACTTCGAGTTCGCCCGCAAGTACGGCCTGCCCACGCCCATCGTCATCGTGCCCCAATCGCTGTGGGAGGCGGGCGACGCCAGCGCCTGGAGCGAAGAAGCTGCGGCCGCGATGGAGCGGGCCTTCGAGGTCAAGGAAAACAGCGTCATGGTCAACAGCGGGCCCTTCACCGGCACGCCCTGGCCCGAGAGCTTCGACAAAGTGGCCGAATGGCTGGCGGAGCGCGCCGCGGGCGAGCGCAAGATCAACTATCGTCTGCACGATTGGCTCATCAGCCGCCAGCGATACTGGGGCACCCCCATTCCCATGATCCATTGCCCCAACTGCGGCGTCGTGCCCGTGCCCTACGAAGACCTGCCCGTGCGGTTGCCCGAGGACGCGGAATTCCGCCCCACAGGTGAGAGCCCGCTGAAATATCACGAGGGCTTCCTCAACGTGAGATGTCCCGTGTGCGGCGCGGACGCCCAGCGCGAGACCGACACCATGGACACCTTCATGGATTCCTCCTGGTATCAGTACGCCTACGTCTCGCCCTACTGGAAGGAAGGCGAAACCCTGAGCCCCGACGACATCCCCTGGGACAAAGCTCTGGGCGAATACTGGCTGCCGGTGGATCAGTACACCGGCGGCATCGAGCACGCCACCATGCACCTGCTCTACACCCGATTTTTCACCAAGGCCCTGCGCGATATGGGCCTGGTGGATTTCGATGAGCCCATGCTGCGGCTCTTCAACCAGGGCATGATCTTGGGCCCGGACGGCGAGAAGATGTCTAAATCCCGGGGCAACGTGGTCAACCCGGATGATTACGTGAGCAAATATGGGGCGGACACAGTGCGCGCTTTCCTGATGTTCATCGGCCCCTGGAACGAAGGCGGGCCCTGGAATCCCAGCGCCATCGAGGGCGTGCATCGCTTCCTGCATCGCGTGTGGTCGCTGGTGGTGGATGCGCCCAAAAACGCGGCCTCTGGCGAAGCCAGCCAGGCCGATATTCGCAAGCTGCGCCGGGCCACGCACCAGACCCTGATGAAGGTTACCAGCGATTACGACAATTTCAAATTCAACACCATGCTCGCAGCTCTGATGTCCTTCTCCAACACGCTGGCCGCGGCCAAAGAGACGCCCGTTTATGGCTCCGGCGCCTGGAACGAAGCCATCGAGACCCTGCTGCTGATGATGGCTCCCGCCATGCCCCACATCAGCGAGGAGTTGTGGGCCCGCCTGGGCAAGCCATACAGCATTCATCTGCAATCCTGGCCCCAGGCCGATCCCGAGCTGGCCAAAGAGGAAGAGGTGGAGATCGCGATTCAGGTCAACGGCAAGGTGCGAGATCGCATCACCGTCTCGCCCGAGGCCAGCAAGGAAGAGCTGGAAAAGCTGGCGTTGGCCAGCGAACGGGCGCAAAAATGGATTGATGGCAAACCCATCCGCAAAATCATCGTCGTGCCCGGACGCCTGGTGAACATTATCGCCAAATAGCTAACTACGCGTCGTTTCTTTTACTAAAATCCCGGATAAGCAGAAGCCCTCCGGGATTTTTTGTTCCCCGTTCAGAGTTGGCAGATTTGTTTCAAGCCAGGAGCGTTTTCTTGTCGGTTCATTATCGGGGGTGCGTTCCAATTTGGGGGCAAATTTGCATTTCTTGCCAGAACCTGCCGATTGAAATCAGAGCTGGGGGCCTGCGGCCGCTTGTCTGCCTGCGCAGACAGGCCAATTTGCGCCCGAAAATGTCCT
>JALXAF010000504.1 GCA_026992375.1 Anaerolineae bacterium | reverse complement strand
CCACACAAACCCCCACACGCAGGCGCAATAGTCGCCCTCCGGCCCAACGCCTCCGCAGTGCCGTCCGGCGCGACCCGCCAGCGCCGGCGCGCGGAAATAAAGCCCCCCATTGTCCGCCACCGTCACATTGCCGGCCTCATCCACGGCCTGCACCATGTATCGGATAGGCATGGTCATGGGAAGCGTAGCCTCCCACAGATCGCCTTGCCCCTTTTCCATCGGCTCACTGCGCCAGCGCCCTCGCCCGCCGGTTCGATCCAGGGTGTAAGTCACCAAGACCTGATGCATCCCCTCATCATCGGTCGCCCGCGCCCGAATAGTCGCCTCCGCGCCGTGCACTTCTGACGCCACGTCGTGAATCTCGGGCGCGGCCCAATCATCCGAAGAAGCGATGTATGCGCGAGTCGTGATAGAGGAATAGACGCGCATCACATCGAGATGCGTCTGCGCGGCCACCACGGGCCAGCCATACGTGGCGGCATCCATCCGGGTGCTGCTTCCCAACTTTGTCGGCGTCCACTCGTAAAAGGCATATCCCTCGCCACTTTCACGCCCCACCACATCGTTCTCAGCCCAAGGCACAAAAGGCAGCACCTGGTTGACATCGGAATAGACGCCACTGTGGAACAACACACCGTGGACTTCCCGCCCCTCGGACAAAGTCAGAGTGACGCTGGCGTCCATGGGCAATACGGGACGCCCCGATTTCAACCACATGCCCGTTTCCTCCGAACCCACATACGCGTAGCGCATGGTCGCGCCCCGCGCGTCCTTTGCTGTCTTCCACGTGATCTGCGGTCGATGGGTGTGATCCTGGGATTGCAACCCCTCTGCTTCAGCCACATGGATGACTTGCGGGGTGGACGTCCGGGAGGTCGCAGAGGCTTGGGCTTGAAGGGGCGGGCGGGCCTGAGGAATGCCGTACAGGGTGAACTCTTGCACGACCTTGGCGTCAATCCCATCAGGATCGCCCATGGTGCGCAGATAATGCTGTTTGGCGAGCCGCACTGCCTCTCCCGCCGTGCGATCACTTTGGCTCAGGAGCTTGTCGATGACCAGCGCGGTCAGTCGTTCCGAATAGCCCAATTCACCACGCACCCCCCAGCCAAAGCCTGTGTTTCCTGCGAAAGCGCCACCAGCCCGCGCCAACGACTGGGGCAGATCCAGGGGATGGTCCTGCGCGTGCCAGCCATCGGGCACGTTCAAGCCCGCCTGGCAAGCCGGGCTGACGGCAAGACTGAAGGGCAGGGTGTCCAGGGACGCCAGATCCGCACCCTGCAAGCGCTCCGTGCCCCGGGGCGCGCCCAGGCTCCAGTGGGTGGCGTGCTGATTCAGGGCCAACAGCCGCCAGTCATCCCCGGTCAACAGGGAACGCAACGCGTCCGCGTCCCAATCCTCGCCGATGAGCGCGCTGGATTTGCGGGCGCGGGAGGAAAGAAGCCGCTGTTCCAACACGCCGGCATCGGTCATGAAACTGTACGCGGTCACCAATCCGCCCCCCTCGGTGGGGATATCGATGAGAAAACGGTACAAGGTCGCCTGAATCTCATCGGGCGTTTCCACCAATCGCCCCATGGCCAGATCCGGCGCGTAGATCACCGGGCCACTAGGCCGTGGCGGTTCCAGACTGGCGTAATAGTCATCAGACAAGAAGAAATTCTGCGTTTGCGCCGCGCCTATGGGCGTTTGAGGATCAAGCTGATGATAGAGGCGCTCCGTTTCTCGGGTGGGATCATGCAGACGATAAAAAGGAAGGATCGTGTCATTTCCCACCAGAAGGAGATAACGCAATTGGGGATACTTCTCTCGGGCGGGGAGGATGATCTCATGCTTGATGGCTTCCGCTATCTGATTCGCGGCGGCCACATCCAAGGGCTTCGCATCCCAATCCGCGTACGCGTTCGCCACAGAAGAATAAGATTCAGGATCGATGATCACGCCGCGAATGCGCTTATCATCAACGAACAGCCGCATGAGATTGCCCAGGGCCTGGACCGGGGTATCGCCATAGCGTTGCGCCATGCGCGATTTGGGAAACAAAATGAGAGTGCGCACTGCGTCGGGGTCTTCGGGCCTGACCTGAAAAGTGCGAATGGGTGAATGGGCCCGGCCTGTATCATTTTCCGCGATAATACGCCAGAAGTATCGGGCCGGGGGCGTGGGCAGCGCAACGGTGTATGTTGTTTTTGGCGCGTCGATCTGCACGTCGATGATGGGATATCTTTCAGGATTTTCCTCCTCCGAAATCAGCAAGCGATAATGGGTGGCATTGGCCGCGGTCCGCCATCGAAACGTTACTTGATGGCTACTCAGGGTCGCGTTGTTTTCCGGTGACAAGAGTTCAGGAACGTCCGGACCGCCATAGGGCAGCACCGTGTACGTGCGGTATTCGGTGGTCGCTTCTTCCCAAGGTTGATCGCCCGCGCGGGCGCGAAAGCGAAAGCGATGATCACCCGCAGCATATTCGGTGGTCGTCCAGATGGGCGCGTCTTGTTCGGTGTAGCAGTAGACGCCCAACTCGTTGAGGATATGCCACGCGCCCGCATCCGATCCATCCGCCGCGTCATTGACAGCCACTTGCAGGGTAACGCCCATATGTCCACGGCCTTCGGTGCAGGCGTACACTTTCACCTTCTCCTCATTGGAAGGCGATGGGGGATCGAAGCGGATTTCCGTGAAGCGCACTGCTGGGTCATAGATGTCAAAATGCCATTCACGGCTCCAGTCACTCACTTCCCCCGAGGCGTCCCTGACTCGCGCCTTCCATCGATAGCCTCCGTAGGGCAATGTCGGCGGCGTCACGCAGGATGTCTCCCGCCAGCCGCTGTCCCAAACCTGCATACCATCCACCTGAAACTGGAAGCCCGTGATGGCGTCGCCGTCGGGGTCTTCAGGAGCCTGGGCGCACAATTCGGGCGTTTGGCCTATGAATGCAGACCAATTCCCGGGCGCAAGAAGGGTGGGGGGCGGAGGC
>JALXAF010000503.1 GCA_026992375.1 Anaerolineae bacterium | reverse complement strand
GGTCGTTTTTCCCGAACAGCTCGATGGACGCGGGGCGCTCCCAATCCAGGCCCTTTTTCAGCGGATAGGCGTAGATGCCCCGCTGGCTGCCGAACATGTCGGCCCGGCTGGTGACGATGGAAAGCGCGGGCAGCGATTGCAGATCATCCACCAGGTTGTCGTGATAGTCGGGATGATCGACGATGGAGGGATCCATTTCGTAATCCGCGGGCGTCTGCTGACCGTTGTACAATCCCCAGGAGGAGGGAAAGCCTGCGGGATTGGCGGGCTGGTGGGCTGTCTGCGCGGGGAAGATGTATGTGTTGGTGCGGCTGGGGGCTGGCAAAAAGCCCGGGCGGTAGGCCATGGCCCGCAAGACGGTCGCGCTATTGATGTGGATGGGCCCGGTGTAAACCTCGCCCGCGCTTTCGGTGGGCGCGTCGCCATTGGTGGTGTAGTGGATGATGGCCGCGGGCGTCTCTGAGGCGAGGGTGACGGTGAAGGGCGCATGATAAAAGCCCCGCTGCACGCTGAAGGTCACGGGCTGGGTGACGCCCTGATAGGCTGCGCTTTCGTCGTTGACCGCGCCGGGCGTGGGGTTGGCGAAATAGCGATAATCGGTTTTCTGATAGCGCCCGTACGAGACGTCGGTGTATTGCTGCGGAAATTCGGGCTGAAAGGCGTCGGCTGGACGCGTCAAATCATCGGGAGCGAACAACCCCAGATATTCGCCCCCCGCAAAGAGCTTGAAGTTGGTGTGCAGCTCGGCCGCGGCGTCGGGCCTGCGGTCTTTGCCCGAGGCGAACACCACCAGATAGCCGTGGGGGGGCAGGGTGCGGGCCGGAAAGCGCCATTTGTCGGGATGGTTCGCGTCATCGGTCAGGGTCCAACCGGTCAGGTCGATGGCGACATCGCCCGGATTGTAGAGCTCGATCCAGTCGGACGCGTCGCCATCTTCATCTTGCAAGCCGAATTCGTTGGACGCCAGGAATTCGTTGATGATGGGGCCGCTTGCGGCGTCGCCAGGCGTGCGAAAGGCGGGCGGTGGGCTGGCGAAAACGCTGGCGGCGCGTCCGCGCAAGAGCAGAACGCCCGCGGTGATGATCCCTAGAAGGAGCAATTTGCGCCAAAAAGCATGATTCGCGGCATTCATTTGCAGCCTCCGAATGGCCTCACGAGGGTGTGATCGGCGGCTCGCGGCGTGGGTGAGAAGTTGGCGTCCGGCATGATCTCGTGAGAAGATTGACGTGGATTGTTGCTGCTATTTTATCATGGATCGTCGAGACAAGCGACGCGACCTGTTTCTTGGCATGGTTCAGATCGTTCTTCCTGCATCTTTACAATTCCATGTGATCAAGGCCTGGCAAGGCGCGTCAAACGTATAGCGTCAAACGTCAATGAATGAGAACGAACCACGCCCATTTTTCTTGCTCTGGCGATGATGAATCTTTATCTCGTTTCCCCTTATCACACCGGCTCGCATCGGGCCTGGGCCGAAGGTTACGCACGCCACAGCGCGCACCCGGTGCAGCTTATCGCCATGGCCGGGCGTTTCTGGAAATGGCGGATGCAGGGCGGCGCGCTGGAGCTGGCCCGGCAGGTGGACGCCCGGGCGCGGCGGCTCGGGCCGCCCGACGCGATGCTGGTCACCGACATGGTGAATCTGCCCGCGCTCATCGCGCTGGCCCGCCCCTGGCTGAATGATGTCCCCATCCACTTCTACGCCCACGAAAATCAGCTCACCTATCCGCCGCCGCCGGGCGAGAAGCGCGATCTGACCTATGGCATGATCAACACGCTGAGCATGGTCGCGGCCGACGCCATCCATTTCAACAGCGCCTATCATCGGGATGAATTTTTCGACGAGCTGCCGCGGCTGCTCAAGCATTTTCCCGATTACAATCATTTGGAGATCATCCCGCAGCTTCGGGCGAAGAGCGACGTGCTGCCCGTGGGGCTGGACCTGAGCTTCTTCGACGACTTTCGGCCAGAGGATTCTCCCGACGGCCCTTTGCGCATCCTCTGGAATCAGCGCTGGGAGTACGACAAAAAACCGGGGGATTTCTTTCGGGCGCTGTATGCGCTGGCCGACGAGGGGCTGGATTTTCGCGTCATCGTGGCGGGGGAGAATTTCCGGCGGCAGCCGGAGGAGTTCGCCCAGGCCCGGGAGCGGCTGGCCGGGCGCATTCTGCACTTCGGCTTCGCCGAAAGCCGGGCCGAGTACGCCCGTTTGCTCTGGCGGGCCGATGTGGTGATCAGCGCGGCCATCCACGAGTTTTTCGGCGTCAGCGTGCTGGAGGCCATCTACTGCGGTGCGTATCCCCTGTTGCCCAACCGGTTGAGCTATCCCGAGCTCATCCCTCCCGACTTGCACGCCGCCCATCTTTATGCGGATTTCGATGACTTGCTCGCCAAACTGCGTTGGGCGCTGACGCATCCCCGGGCGGTGCGGGCGCAAAATCGGGCCTGGGTGGCCGCCCCGTATCGCTGGGAGCGGCTGGTCGGGCGCTACGATGCGCTTTTCGGGCGCTGATGCTTGTTTCGCAGCTTCCCTCCCCTGCATTTGCATGGGTGCGACAAATTTGCATTTTCAT
The DNA here is from genome assembly GCA_026992375.1 of Anaerolineae bacterium. Taxonomy (GTDB): domain Bacteria; phylum Chloroflexota; class Anaerolineae; order J102; family J102; genus M2005. The sequence goes on along the minus strand of JALXAF010000503.1, from coordinate 7,307 downwards.
CTCTCCATCGACAATAATTCCCCCATGCGACGACATCTCCCCACCGTCCTTGCGCTGCTTATTTTGCTGTTGGCCGCGGGCCTGCGTTTTTATCTGCTGGATGGGCAGAGTTTTTGGGCCGACGAGGGCAATTCGGTGGTCCTGGCCCAAAAATCCACGGGCGAGATCATCCAGGCCGCGGCGGCCGACATTCATCCGCCAGCCTACTATCTGTTGTTGAAGCTCTGGGGCCTCGTCTTCGGGCTGGATGAGCAGGGTGCGCGCAGCCTTTCGGCGCTGCTGGGCGTGCTGACGGCATGGGGCGTGTATCTCGCCGGGGTCGCGCTGAAAAACAGGCGCACGGGTCTGATGGCCGCGCTGTTGGCCGCTATCAATCCTTTTCTCATCTATTACAGCCAGGAAGCCCGCATGTACCAGTTGCTGGCCCTGACCGCTGTATTCGCCGCCTACGCGCTGGTGCAGTGGTGGCGGGACGCGCCCGGCCCGGGCCGCATCCCCGCGCCCGCAGCGTCCCTTCTTTATCTGTTTATGGCCGTGCTGGGCCTCTACACCCACTACGCCTTTCCCATCCACCTCATCGCACTTAACCTGGCGTTTCTGGTCTGGCTACTCGCCCGCTTGCCCAAAGGCGCAACCCGAGCGCTGCGCCGATATTTGCCACCCTGGGCGTTTTTGCAGATAGCAGTGGTCCTGGCCTATTGGCCCTGGCTGCCCATCGCCCTCCGTCAATTGACGACCTGGCCTCGGCCCCAGGTGCAGCTCAACGCCTGGCAGGCTCTGATCCGCACCTTTCAGCTCTTCACCTGCGGGCCCATCCCATGCCCCCTCAATCCCTTCATCCAGGCCGCGGTGGGGGGCTCCGCCTTTACCCTCGTTATCTGGGGGATGTGGCGACAGGCGCGCCGCAAAGGCCTGCCCCTGGCCCACGCGCTCCTCATCCCGCTGTGGTTGATTTCGCCCCTGGCGTCCATGCTCATTGCCGGCGCATTTACGCCCACCTTCTTCAAATTCCTGCTGCTGGCCCTGCCCGCCTGGTTGCTGCTGCTGGCCCTGGGCCTGGACGCGGTGGGCATCACCGCCACCAAACAACCCCGCCGCCGCGGCGAGCTGGACGCGACCGCGATTCGAGCCTACGCGCTCACGCCCATCTTCTTTTTGCTTCTGGCGTTGCCCGCGCTCCCCGCGCTGGATCACTACTATCACGATCCCGCGGCGGCCCGAGACGATTACCGCGGCATCGCCGCCTACCTCAAAGCCATCCATCGCCCCGGCGACGTCATCATCCTGGATGCGCCGGGTCAGAACGACGCCTTCAGCCAATATGATCACGGCCCGGCTCCGGTCTATCTGCTTCCCGAAACCCGCCCGCCCGATCCCGACCAGACCCGAGCGCGGCTGGACGAGATTCTGCACGAGGCGGAACGCATCTTCGCCATCTACTGGGCCACCGAGCAGGCCGATCCCCAGGGCCTTGTTGAAAGTTATCTCGCGGATCATGCCTTCAAGGCGTGGGACGCCTGGGTGGGGCGGCTGCGATTTGTGGCGTATAGCGCCGCGCCCCCGCCCGAGATGACGACCTACGAGCAGCCTGTGCATTTCGGCGATGTCATCATGCTGGAAGCCGCGGGCTTCAGCGACGCCCCCCTGCAACCCGGCGACATCGCCCGGGTGCGGCTTGCGTGGCTAGCCGCCGCTCCCCTCGACATCCGCTACAAAGTCACCTTGCAACTGCTGGATCCGGCCAACCAGGTGGTGGCTCAGGTGGATAGCGAACCCGCGGGCGGCTTGCACCCCACCACCTCCTGGATTCCCGGCGAAACGGTGCTCGACAGTTACGGCCTGCCCATCCCCCTGGCCACGCCGCCGGGCCAATATCCGCTGATCCTGGCCCTGTACGACGCGGAGACGGGCCAGCGGCTGCCCGTCAGCGGCCAGGGCGCGCAAGGCGATTATCTGACATTGGGCGGCATCGCCATCCAGCCGCCCCATCAGGCCCCGCCCCTCTCGATTCTGCCCATCGCCCACCGCACCGAGGCGGTTCGCGGCCCCTTCACCTTCTTGGGACACAATCGCTACAAGCAGGGCTTCAGTTATGCCCCCGAAACGCCTCTGGCTCCGGGCGACATCCTGCATCTCACCACCTTCTGGCAGGCGGACGCCGCGCCCGACGGCGATTACCAGTTCGAATTTCGGTTGGACGACGCGCCGCTGGGGCGTTATCATCTGGCCGGACCCGGATATCCCACCAGCCAGTGGCGCCCGGGCCTGCCCTGGCGAGGCGAGCACGCCATCTCCCTGCTGCCCGAACTGGCGACCGGGCGTCCGCATCGTCTCAGCCTGCAACTGCTGTCTCCCGCGGGCGAGCCGGTGGGCGAGCCCATCCCACTGAAGCCAAAGCTGAAGTATTGAGGCGTGATGCGTGAGGCGTGAGGCGTGAGGCCTCGCGGATTGTTCACTCGATATTCGTTGCGCTTGTGTTCGGGGGAGGGAGGTCTTACCGGGACATCTTCTCGACGAGATGGCCTCCCCCTGAGCGCAGCTCGGGGGGAGGTTGGAGGGGGGCTTCAGCTCGCATTCAACTTGCGTAATTCTCGGGCCAGTTGGCGGGTTGATTCCCGTCCCCGCCAGTGGGGTTTGAAAGGGTCTTGTTCAGGCATGGTTGTGAAGTGGATTGTGGTTGTTTTGCCCCCTCCCCGACCCTCCCCCGATACTCGCTGCGCTCGTGTTCGGGGGAGGGAGATGACCATCTGCTACACAAATTGGCAAAGCGATGGGCTCCTCCCCCCCGCTTCGGCCAACGCCTTGCAGGGGGAGGGCGGGAGGGGGGCTTGTCTCGCGTTCATCCGCGTTCGTCAGCCTCCTTTTTTCTGCACCAGGGGTGAGTTTAGACCACGCCCGCGGCCCGCAGGCCCGCGATGGCCGCGTCATCATAGCCCAGCGCCCGCAAAATCTCATCGGTGTGCTGGCCCAGAGTGGGCGGCGCCAGGCGATAACTGACCGGTGTATCGGAAAGGTGCATGGGGTTGCCCAGCACGCGAATGTCGCCAGCCAGGGGGTGCTGCATCTCCAGCACCATGCCCCGGGCCTGAACGTGCGGGTCGTTCAAAGTCTCGTCCAGGTGATTGATGGGGCCGCAGGGGATGCCCAGGGGCCGGAACAGGCTCAGCCAGTGCTCCGCGGGTCGGGTGACGAAGATGGCTTCCAGGGCTTCGTGCAGCTCCTGGCGATGTTGCAGCCGGTCGGCGTTGGTGGCGTAGCGAGGATCAGCGCCGATGGTGTCGGCAATGCCCATGACATCCACGAATTTGGCCCACAGCCGCTCGCTGCCCACGCCGATGATGAAAGGCTTGTCCGCGGCGTTGAAGGGCTCGTAGGGGGTGATGGTGGGATGGCTGTTGCCCCGCTTGGGCGGGCGCTGGCCCGTGGCGAAATAACTGGCGACGATGTTCAGCACCCAGGTGAGCTGACCATCCAACAGTGCGGTGTCGATGAACTGCCCGCGGCCGGTCTTCTCTCGGGCAATGAGCGCGGCCAGCGCCGAAAGCGCGGTGTACACCCCTGCGGTGATGTCGCTCATGGGGCCGGGGAAGCGCATGGGCGGATCATCCGGGCCGCCGGTCAGGGCCATGGTGCCCGATTCGCCCTGGGCGATGACGTCGTAACCGCTGCGGCCCGCGTAGGGCCCGGTCATCCCATAGCCGCTGATGGCGCAGTAGATGAGCCGGGGATTGATGGCGCTGAGGGTGTCGTAATCGATCTGCAACTTGCGCTGGGAGCTGATGCGGGGCTGGTTGGTGAGAAAGATGTCCGCGTCCTTGATCAGCTCGTGCAGGATGCGTTTGCCCTCATCGGTCTTGAGATTGAGGGTGAGGCTGCGTTTGTTGCGATTGACGCTTAGGAAATACGCGCTTTCGCTTTCGACGAAGGGCGGGCCCCAGCCGCGAGAGCTGTCGCCCACGCCCGCGCGCTCGACCTTGATCACGTCTGCGCCCAGATCGCCCAGCATCATGGCCGCGTAGGGCCCGGCCATGGCCTCGGTCATATCGATTACGGTGATGTCTTGCAGGGGAAGTTGTGGCGTTGTCATGGTTATTCGATATAGGAGATGAGTGTGATGAAAATGTCTGGAAGACGTCCATTATACTCGCGGCCCAACGCGAGGGGCAATCGCCGGCTGTACTAAAAAAACCTTCAACACGGAGGCACAGAGCGCACGGAGGAAGAAAAAGTGAGATTTGGAGGGGAATTTCTCTGTGAACTACTACTATTTTCTCCGTGTCCTCCGTGTCTCCGTGGTGAAATGACCTTTTTTAATGGAATCATCGCCAGCCCCCTGGCGTCGCTTCCGGCGTCTCATCCGGCTGGGGCGGCGCGGGCGTCAGCTCGACGATCCGGATCGCGCCCATCGGCCCGCCGCCCTTCGAGACGGCCACCGGGCAGCTCACCAGCCCATACCGCCAGCCTGTCCACTGCACGATGCCCGCGGCCCCATCCTCCCAGGCCACGTCCAGATCGATGGCGTAATCCATGACGGGATTTTCCTCGCGCAGGGTCTGGACGAAGGAATCATTGCTGTTGGTCACCACCGCGCTCCTGATGCGCCAGTCATCCACCGGGACGATGATGCGGGGATCGTCGATGGCGTCCAGGCGGGCGTTTTGCTGGGGCAATCCCCCCAGATCATCGATGAGCCCCTTGATGATCGCGTGAGGCCGATTGCCCGGCCGCCCCAGATAGACCGCGGGCTGGCACAGCGGATTGCGGCCGCCCTGCCGGAAGAAAAGCGCAACTGCGATCACTGCGATGATGAGGATGGCGAAAATGATGTTCGTGACGGTTTTCATAGCGATGCGATCATTCTACTCCCGCGGGGATGCGGCTGCAAACTTTGCCCCCGCACCCCATCGGGCGTATAATCACTAGGCGTTATCGGAAATGACAAATCCCAAATCCGCAATCCCAAATCCCAAATCCACTTCCCATGCCCCGAGTCTATCCTTTCTCAGCTGTCGTCGGTCAGGAGCGCATGAAACGCTCCCTCATCCTCAACGCCATCGACCCCCAGATCGGCGGCGTGCTCATTCGCGGCGAGCGCGGCACCGCCAAATCCACCACGGCCCGCGGGCTGGCCGCGCTGCTGCCCGAGATCGAAGTGGTGGATGGATGTCGCTTCGGCTGCGACCCTAACCAGCCCGCGTTCATCTGCACCGAATGCCAGGAGCGTTTGCAGCAGGAAGGGACGTTGCCGGTCACCCGCCGGCGCATCAGCTTTGTGGATCTACCCGTGAGCGCCACCGAGGATCGGGTGGTGGGCGCACTGGATATCGAGCAGGCCATCAAGAAGGGGGAGCGGCATTTCGAGCCGGGCGTGCTGGCCGCGGCCAATCGCGGCATGTTGTATGTGGATGAAATCAATCTGCTGGATGATCACGTGGTGGATCTGCTGCTGGATTCGGCGGCCATGGGCGTGAACGTGGTGGAGCGGGAGGGCATCAGCTTTCAGCATCCCGCCCGGTTCATCCTGGTGGGCACCATGAACCCGGAGGAGGGCGATCTGCGGCCCCAACTGCTGGACCGTTTCGCCCACGCGGTGGATATCGAGGGCATCCCCGACGCACGGGCCCGAGTCGAAATCGTGCGCCGCCGCCTGGCTTATGATCAAGACCCCGAGGGGTTTTACGACCAATGGCGCGAGGAGGAGGAAGAACTTTCTCTCGAGATCGAACAGGCCCGGCTGCGCCTGCCCATGGTGCGCTACGCGGACCGCGATCTCTACCTCATCGCCAATCTCACGGCCTCCTTCGAGGTGGACGGGCATCGGGCCGACATCGTCATCCTCAAGACAGCGCTGGCCAACGCCGCGTTCGAGGGGCGGCTGGAGATCACCGAGCGCGACATCCTCATTGGCGCGGAGCTGGCCCTGCCCCATCGCATGAAACGCCAGCCCTTCCAGGATGGCGTGTTGCACCCTCGGCAGCTCAAGGAGCGGCTGGAGCAGGCCAAGGCCCAGGCCGCGGAGGATTTTCAGGACGCGCAGGAGGGCGAGGGCGAGGGCGGCGAATCCGCCAGCGTAAAAAAAAAGCCGATGATCTAGATGGCGGAGAAGGGGAGGGAAACGAGAGCGCTCCCTCGGGATATGACGAATATGCGCCCGTCAATGAAAGCTTTCGGAATGCGACTTCGGATTCGCCGCAGGATGGCGCGAAGAAAGTGCCGCGGCGGGTCGTGCCCGTGGGCAATGCCTTCAAGGCCAAACGTCTGGATACGCCCCTGGACAAGATGACCCGGGCCAAGGGCGGACGACGCTCCACCACCCGCACCAAACGCAAGCGCGGGCGCTACATCAAGGCCCGGCCCGTGGGCCCAGGACGGGCGGAGGACATCGCGTTCGACGCCACCCTGCGCGAGGCCGCGGTGCATCAGACGCGGCGGCAGCGCGAGGGCGTGGCCTTCGTCATCGAACGTCAGGATTTGCAAAAGAAGGTGCGGGTGCGCCGCGCGGCCAATCTCATCCTCTTCGTGGTGGATGCGTCCTGGTCCATGGCCGCGTCCGAGCGCATGGAGGCCACCAAGGGCGCGGTCATGTCCTTGCTGGTGGATGCGTATCAGCGGCGGGATCAGGTGGGGATGATCGTGTTTCAGCGGGAGCGGGCGCGGGTGGTGCTGCCTCCCACCAACAGCGTTGAGCTGGCCGAAAAGGCGCTGAAGGACATCCCGGTCGGGGGCAAGACGCCCCTTTCTTCGGGCCTGTTCCTGGCCTACAACGTGATCACCGCCGCGCGCCGCCGCGACCCCGAGACTCGTCCCATCATGGTGCTGCTCACCGACGGCGCCGGCAATGTAAGCATGACCGGTCTGCCCGCGCAGGAGGAGGCCATGCGCATGGCCGATCTCTTCAAGCATGGCCGCATCCGCACCATCACCATCAACATGGAGCACGAGGCCTTCGATCGCGGCCTAGCCAAAAAACTGGCCCAGGCCTTGGGCGGGCCCATCTACAATCTACCCGACCTGCGGGCCGATTCCCTGGTGCGCACAGTGGAAACCGAGCTGGTTTGGGCGAAATAGCCGCCTCTTCTGCGGGGGAGATGAAAAGGGGGCGAGGCCCTTTTCAAAACACCTATTACAATTTGAATGTGTTTCAAACTCGTATGTGCCATTCTGAGCGAAGCGAAGCATATCCTGAGCATGTCCTGAACGAACGGCAACAGCTAAACTTCCCGTCGGAACAGCGCCCGCTGGCTGAACAGCAGCTCGGCGACGATGACCGCCATGTAGAAGATGCCGATCTGGTACAGACTCTTGGG
>JALXAF010000502.1 GCA_026992375.1 Anaerolineae bacterium | reverse complement strand
GAGCGACAGTCCAAGATTTTGCAGGCCGAAGGTGACGCTGAGGCCGTGCGTCGCATCGCCGAGGCCCAGCGCTTCAAGCTGGAAACCGAGGCCCAGGGCCAGGCCGTGGCTGTGCAGCGGGTGTTCGACGCCATCAAGGCCGCGAACCCCGACGACAAGCTCATCGCCATCCAATACCTGGAGACCCTGAAGAAGATGGCCGACGGCCAGTCCACCAAGATTTATCTGCCATACGAGGCCACGGGCGTGCTGGGCGCGCTGGGCGGCATCGGCGACCTCTTCCAGGATATGAAGCCGCCAGCGAATGAGCCACCCGCCGCCCCCCAACCCACGGATTCCGGCGACGCGGCGTCAGCAGCGTAACGCTGTTGCAGTCATCATCCCACAATGCCAAGTCCTAAACTATGTTTGTATCAGAAAGAGATAAGAATTTCACCATAAGAAGAGTTGGATGCCGGGACGCCGACGTCGTGTTGGATCAGTACCCGGTTTAATCGCCGTCCCTCAAAAAATCACCCCCGTCTCGATTATGGCGGGGGTTTTGTGTGATGGCCCATTTTTTGTGCAGTCCGCTTCGCAGAGGACGCTGGATCATGCTTTCAGCAGGCTGTCGTAGATGGCTGCCGTAGTCCGGTGTTCGTCCTCGGTCTCGGGCGAGTGGTGCAGGAGTGCGCCCGTCAACCCGAAGTTGGGCGCCTCCGGGGTCTTTGCCCCGCGCAACGCCGATAAACGCCCAGACCACATCGCCCGACAACCCCGAGGAGCCGCTTTTCTTCGAGATTGGAACGCTCCCGAGAGGAACGATCACTCGGAAATCTGGTATAATGGCGACGTTAACCTTATCAACGTCGTTTACAGGAGCCACTATGCCCCTTCATTCCTTCTTGCGTAAAGTCGTTTTGGCGGTCCGACCGCTATTCGTAAAGATCATGCCCCAGACCGATCTCTACGGCTACAGCCCCTATCGCGGATACGCCGATTCGTATTGCCTGCCCAGACATCCCGACGACTTCGACGGCCACGGCCCCCAGGGCCTGCCAGTGCCGCCCGAATGGCTGCGGTTCGGTTATCGCACCAGCGAGGGGTATCTGCAATCTGGCCAGAAGGACATGGCCGCCATGCTGGAAACATGCCCCATCGATAACGCCCGCCGCATTCTGGACTTTGGATGCGGTTCGGGGCGAATGATTCGCTGGCTAAAGGACTACGCGGCGGATCGCGAGATATGGGGCACGGATATCAACGCGGATTACGTCACATGGTGCCAGCAGCATCTCTCGCCCCCCTTCCACTTTGCGCTGACCACCACCCTTCCCCATCTGCCCTTCGAGGATCGCTACTTCGATTACATCTACGCGGGCTCCGTTTTCACCCACCTGGATGATCTGGCTACGGCCTGGATGCTGGAATTGCGTCGGATCTTGGCCCCGGGGGGGAGGATGTACATCACCATCCACGACGAAAACACCCTCACCCTGCTCTCGAATGAGTACAAAGATCATCCATCGGCGCGGGCGTTCAGACAGCGAGAGAACTTCGACGCGTACACGCAATGCGATTTCGGCATGTTCAGCCTGGGGCGCCGAACCAACTCGCAGGTGTTCTACAATTCCGAGTATTTCAGAAAATGGGTGGCGTCGCTTAATCTGAAGGTCATTTCCATCACGCCTGGCATGTATCGTTATCAGACGGGCGTGGTGTTACAGCGTCCGGATTGAGCGCGGGGCGAGAGTGTGCGTAACCTCGGGCGCTTGCCCAACGAGGAAAAGTAGAGTAAACTCTGCCATCTCCCCGCGGCTTGTTCGTTCGACTCCCTCCTCGTTCCTGCGGCTCGCGCCATCAGAGCCTGTTATGCACCTTGGCCTCGTCACATCGACTTTTCACGTCATTCGCCCGTAGAACCCGCCGCTGATAACGTGGATGCGACGGATTTGCGCTGATTTTCCGGATTGAAGGAAGATTTTTCTGCGAAAATCCGCGCTAATCCGACTTTTCAGCGTCATCCGTGGCGAAACAAAAGGCGGATAATGCGAGTATCCGTGAAAATTGCGGAGAGGCTCATAACATGCTCCATCGTCGCCGCATGGTCGAGCAGTTACAATCCTTCTCGAATCCCAGGCCCGGAGCTACGATTATGATCACTCCCACATGCAAATACTGCTTTTGGGCGCTTGTCGCCCTGATGTTGGCCGCAGGCGTTTCCGTCGTCTGGGCCCAAGACGGCCCCGATCCCCTTCGCTCTCAGCAGCCAGATGCCCCGCGGCGCGCCATCGCCCCTTATCCGGGCATTTACATCTTCCTCGATCGCGGTGAAGTCAGCCCCGACGACTATCCCTTTCTCACCGGCGGCAACATGACCTTCTTCTGGCGGGATATCGAGATCTCCGATCAGGTCTTCGATTGGAAAGTGGTGGAGGACTGGCTCGATTCACAAACCAGCATGGGCAAAGTCGCCAACATCGGGTTCTCCGTCTACGACGGCCGCTGCTGCGGCGGCAGCGTCATCCCCCCCTGGATGATATGGGAGCACGAGGAGAGCGTGGTGCGCTGCGACGCCATGCAATGGGCTATTCCCCGCTATTGGGACGCGTACTATCTGCAACAGTATCGGGAGTTCATTCAGGCCTTCACCCAGCGCTACGACAACGATCCCCGTATCGGGTGGATCGAGATCGGGACGGGCATTTTTGGCGAAGCCAAACCCAGCGACAACAGGGATTTCGAGTGCATGTTGAACGCGGGCCTGACGCCCGAGGTCTGGGTGGAAACATCCATGGACATCATGGACATCTTCGCCCAGGCCTTCCACAACACGCCCCTTTTGTATCAATACGCTCCACTTTACATCGTGCGTGGGCCAGATGGCGGCCAGATCGGATCCATCGCCCAACGACGGACGCTCACCGATTACGCCGCCTCGCTGGGCATGGGCGTCAAGCACAATGGCCTGACGCCCGACGCTGACTTCGCCCTGGTGGATAACCCC
>JALXAF010000501.1 GCA_026992375.1 Anaerolineae bacterium | reverse complement strand
CGATGATGGCGTCAGCGATGTGAACACGCGAGTGTGCGTGGCCTGCCATGAGGCGGTGGGGGGCATGAGGCACACCGGAGGCGCGGGCCACGAGGGGAATTTCGACTTCAGCGGGGAAAATTGCATGGCGTGTCATCCCCATAGCGCTGATTCCATGCTGGAGACCGCCGACGGCTTTATGACAGTCCCCAATGTCAGAGAACTGCTCATTGCCCGGGCCCGGGTCGACCTCGAAATCAGCCAGAATCTTTCCACCGAGCAGCCCATCGCCGGCGTTCCCTTCACCTACACCCTTACCGTCTCCAATCACGGGCCCCAGGACGCCTGGGGCGTGGTCTTCACCGACACCCTGCCCGCGGATATGACTCTGACAGCCATAAACGCACCGCCCAACATCTCCTGCACGACCGAGGGCCACATTCGCTGTCGGTTGGGCGATATCCCCCACGACGCCAGCCTCTCTCTGGACATCGGAGTCATACCAGCGCCTCATCTTGCCGGAACCATTTCCAACCAGGCCCGTGTCAGTGCAGAACAGGCCGATCCCTTCCCCGACAACAACAGGCTCATCACCCAGGATGTCATCGTTCGCCATGCGGATCTCGCCATCGATCAAACGTCGCAACCGGCAGCGCTGCTGGCGGGAGAGCCCCTCACCTACACCCTGACCATCGCCAACCAGGGCCCCTCGGTGGCCACGGGCGTGCATGTGCGGGACGAATTGCCCGATGGCGTCGAGTTCGGAACCGTCGCCACGTCTCAAGGAACATGTTCGGTTGCCGATGGCGTCATCGATTGCGATCTGGGCCTCCTCAAAGTTGGACGGGAGGCAAAGGTGCTCATCCGCGCCATCGCCCGCACGGTCAACGACGCCGTCACCAACGTAGCCGTAGTCACCGGCGATGGTCTGGATCCCGATCCATCCAACAATCGGGCGACGGGAAGCGCCGACATCGCCTGGACGGCTGATCTCTCCGTCATCCAGAGCGCCCGGCCCTCGCCTGTGGAGACGGGCCATGTGCTGACCTACACCATCCTCGTGAACAATGCCGGGCCGCTGACCGCCACTAACGTCATTCTCATCGACTATCTGCCTCTCGACGCTGATCTCCTCTCCATCCAGCCCGCCCAGGGCGTTTGCACCGAGGAGACGGGCCTGCTGAGTTGTGAGTTGGGCGATCTCCCGGCCCAGGCCGCCACGCAGATTCTCCTCGCCCTGCGCGCGCCCGAGACCTCGGGCGAGATGATCAACCAGGCCCGCGTCCAGGCCGATCCGCAGGACCCGGCGCCGGAGAACAATGATTCCTCTCTGGTCGTCTCCATCTTCAATGGCCCCGACATTGCCATCGAAATGCAAACAGATCGCGAAACTGTGGTCCCGGGCGGCGAGTTGAAGTACACAATTCCCGTGGTGAACCGAGGACCCAGCCCGGCTTCGGGCGTCACTCTGGTGGACACGCTGCCACAAGGCGCAACCCTCCACACAGCCACCTCCACCAAGGGGCCATGCTACGAATATCGGGGACAAATCACCTGCCAGATCGGCGACCTGGGCGTGCAGCAACAGGAGACGGTGACCATCGTAGTGGAAGCGCCCGAAGATGGCGGCGCTTCATGGGTGAACCGGGCGGAAGCCAGCGTCGATGAGATCGATCCTGCCCCTGAAAACAACGTGGCCATCGTCGAAACGCCATTGGTGGCCCAGGCCGACTTGAGCATTGCCCAGACCGTGGAGCCACTCCAGGCCGGGCTGGGCGAAATGGTGGTCTACACCCTCACCGTCGTCAATCTGGGCCCCTCCCTTGCCACCAACGTGCTCATCGATGATCTCCTGTCCGAGAGCGTTCGTTTCGATTCAGCGACGTCAGAGCAAGGAACATGCGATGAAGACATGGGTGAGCTTATCTGCCCCCTGGGCGAACTGGCCCGGGAGGAACGGGCGCTGGTGGTCATCCGGGCGCTGGTCGTGCAGGAAAGCGATTCTATCGTCAACGCCGCCACCGTCACCTCCGACGTCCTTGATCCCAACGGGGCGAACAATGTGGCTACGGCGATTTTCTCCTCTCTGCCCATCACGCCCACCCCCACGCCTACGCCCGCCATCACCTCAACCGCAACTATCACGCCTACTGCAACGCCAACGGTGACGCCCACGTCTACACCCGGCACATCGGCCACCCCCGCCCCGACGTCCACTGCGACGATGACGCCGACGACACCCACTCCCACCTCCACGCCCGCGCCGACGGCGACGCCCGCGCCCACAGCCACCGCCACAGCGACGCCCACCAGCGCGCCTACCGAAACGCCCACGCCGCCTCCCCAAACCTCCACGCCCGAAGTGCCGCTCACCCCTTCGCCCACGCCCACGTTGCAAGTGGGCAAAACACCGCGCGACGTCAGGCCCAAATTTGTGCTTCCATTGTTAGCTGCAGGAATTTCCAATGTAACGTTAACCACTCTCAATGCAGCTAAGTTGCCACCCTGCATCCGGCTATGATCATCGTGCACGGGGGAAGGCCACATCGCTGCCTCGTATTTGCTTCAGGGTTTGTCCCGGCCTGATGGCGCTTATTCTCGCTTACAGGGCACATGATCTAGATCAAGAATCTCAGTGAGGATCATCTCGGACACGCCCGCCTTCTGTCAACGCTACTATCATCGCAATTCATGCAGCGGCTGGCGCGTCGCTCCCCGAATTATCGCGGCTTCAATCGCATGCTGAGAGGGCGGTCTTCGCGAAGGCTTTTCACCTGCCTGACTGGATGGGATGGAATGGGAATCTGATAAGCCGACCAGGGATGTCGCGCTAGATTTGCATATCCACGAAGGTTGTTTTTATACTTCCTTCACAACGTCAATATCATTGCAGCTTTTTGGGAGAAGTCCGGTGCAAATCCGGCGCTGTCCCGCAACTGTGAGAACCTTACGGTTCAAGCCAGGTCGCCCGAAGCTGCATCGACAGCACGTCTGCGCGGACAGGCGTTTGTCGGCA
>JALXAF010000500.1 GCA_026992375.1 Anaerolineae bacterium | reverse complement strand
CTTTTCTTCAAAGGAGTTTCATAAAATGAGCAATGAAATGATTATCAACCTGTTGGGCGATGAGGCGGAGAGCCTGTTGACCCACACTTGCACCGGCATTCCCAAAGAGATGATCCACCTGCCCGGGCCCGATTATGTAGATCGGCTGCTGGCCACCACGGATCGCTCGCCCGCGGTGCTGCGCAACATGCAAACCATCCTCAATCATGGCCGATTGGGGGGCACTGGCTATCTGTCCATTTTGCCGGTGGATCAGGGCGTTGAGCACTCGGCGGCCGCGTCGTTTGCGCCAAATCCCATTTACATGGATCCTGAAAATATCGTGAAGCTGGCCATCGAGGGCGGATGCAACGCGGTGGCTTCGACTTTAGGCGTGCTGGGCTCGGTGGCCCGCAAATACGCTCACAAGATTCCCTTCCTGGTCAAGATCAACCACAACGAGCTGCTGACCTATCCCCCCATGTATGACCAAACCCTGTTCGCTTCGGTGGAGCAGGCTTTCGAGATGGGCGCCATCGCGGTGGGCGCCACCATCTATTTCGGCTCGCAGGAATCGCGCCGCCAGATCATCGAAGTGAGCGAGGCTTTCGCCCGGGCGCACGAGCTGGGCATGGTCACCGTGCTGTGGGCGTATCTGCGCAACAGCGCCTTCAAAAAGGATGGCGTGGATTATCACACCTCCGCGGATCTCACTGGCCAGGCCAATCATCTGGGCGTGACCATCGAGGCCGACATCATCAAGCAGAAGCAGGCCACCAACAACGGCGGCTACACCGCCATCGGCTTTGGCCGCACGAATCCCCTGGTTTACAGCAAGCTGACCAGTGATCACCCCATCGATCTGGTGCGGTGGCAGGTGGCCAACTGCTACATGGGCCGCGTCGGCCTCATCAACTCGGGCGGCGCTTCGGGCGAAAATGACCTGGCGCAGGCCGTCCGCACCGCAGTGATCAACAAGCGCGCCGGCGGCATGGGGCTGATCTCGGGCCGCAAGGCCTTCCAGAAGCCCATGGATGAAGGCGTAAAACTGCTGCACGCCATCCAGGACGTTTATCTGGATGAATCCATCACGATCGCCTGACGCAGAACAGCGCATCAATCTGTAAAGAGCAGGGCGCGACCGGCAACGGTTGCGCCTTTTTTGTTGGCGGGTAAAATTTAGCGGCGTTTGGGGGTTGACAAATGGGCTCGGATGTTCTATTATTGGGGTGGATGAGAACATCTTTTCCGAAATACTTTTCTAATTGCTCGACCGAACGGTTTCGTCAACCTTTGTCGAAGGAATCGATGACGGAGGCGTTGATGAAGATCGGCGGGCTTTTTCTCCCTTGACGAGAGGTTGGACTCCATGAGAAAATTCGACCTGAATCGCCAGGCGGATATCATCGAATCAGTCCTGGCGGCGCATAAAATCCGGGGCAAGGTTTGGGGCGGCGCTGTGACTCCGCGTTTTATCAGATTCGATCTGACCACCACGCTGGGCACGCGGGTCAACCAGGTGTTGGCTTTGCGCGAGGAAGTCGCCATGCGTCTGGGCGTGCCCGATATCCGCGTGTATCGCAAGGGAGACGCCATCCGGGTGGAGGTGCCGCGCCCGGACGCGGCGGTGGTGCGATTCTCCACTCTGCGCAAGCGACTCAAATCCGTTCCACCCCTGACCGCGGTGTTGGGCGTAGATGAGGATGGCGCACCGCTGTTGCTGCACGTGACCAGCCCCGATGTGGCGCACATCCTGGTGGCGGGAACGACCGGCTCTGGCAAGACTATTTTGCTGAAGACCCTGGTGCTTAGTCTGGCGCTGCGCAATCCCCAGAGCAAGCTGCAATTGGCGCTCATCGATCCCAAGGCTCGGGGGTTCTCGGCGCTGGCCGGCATCCCTCACCTCATCCGTCCCGTCGAAAGCGATCCGGCCCGGGCAGTGGCCTTGCTGGAGGGCATGGTGGTGGAGATGGAGCGCCGGGATCGGATGAAGATCAGCCGTCCCGCCATCCTCATCGTCATCGACGAGCTGGCGGACCTGCGGATGGTGGCGGGCAAGCGCGTGGAAAACGCCCTGACCCGGCTCACCCAGCGGGGCCGCGAGGCGGGCGTGCATGTCATTCTGGCCACGCAGCGCCCGGCATCGGCCATTGTGGGCGGTCTGGTCAAGGCCAATCTGCCGGTGCGGCTGGTGGGCGCAGTGCCCACGCCCGAGGATGCCAAAGTCGCCACGGGCATCGCGGGCAGCGGCGCCAACCGTCTGCGCGGCCGCGGCGACTTCCTGCTGGTGGCCCGCCAGGAGATCGTCCGTTTTCAGGCGGCCTACGCCAGCGATGAGGAGATTCGTCGGATGATCGCCAGCGAGACATCCCGCTGGCGGCATGGCGATTTTCGTTCGCAGGCGACGCGGCCGCCCGTCCTATCACGCCATCCCTGAGAAATCACCAACTACACGATCTTTCGATTTCAGGAGCCGACCATGAAAAAAAACATCGCTATCGGCGTCGTCATCGTTTCAGCCATTATGACCGGTGTCATCGGTTTTCGTCTCAGCACCGACGCTCTTTCCATCATCGTGGGCGCGGTGTTGGGTATGATGGCCATTTTGCCCACCATCATCATCGTGGCCTTTTTGCTCAAGAAGAATCAAGAGGCGATGACAGGCCCGACCCAGGGCATGCAACAGCCGCCCGTGGTCGTGGTCAGCGGCGGCATGATGCCCCCCCAGTATTTTCAGCCCCAGCAGCAGCCCACACAACCAGCGCCCGGGCT
The DNA here is from genome assembly GCA_026992375.1 of Anaerolineae bacterium. Lineage (GTDB taxonomy): Bacteria > Chloroflexota > Anaerolineae > J102 > J102 > M2005. The sequence continues at coordinate 7,236 of JALXAF010000500.1, read as the reverse complement.
TTTGCCCCCGCCCAGCCAGTCGGCGCCCCGCAAATTCCATCTGATGGGCTACGAAGACGCGGATTCCCTGGAGATCAGCGATGACGAATGGGGCGCCGCAGGCTGAAAGGGCGGGACGTCATGCGTAGCGACCTCACGCATCACGCCCGTTGCGGACCCGCCCGACGTGGGCTTTGCGAACCTTCAACAACCAGCGATCATTCTGTTTTCAAAGCAGGCGACACGCGCGGTGGCGCGCCGATACCGATGAAATGAGAACGCAGATGACACGGATGCTTCGCAACGCAGATTTTCGCAGATTTTTTCTTTATCATCTGCGTTCATCCGTTTCAATCTGCGTCATCTGCGTGCTATTTACGGAACAGGAGAACATGATGCACCACAACCACGAACCCATTATCGTGCAAGCCAATCGCTTCGGCGCTCCTGGCAGATTTTTCTGGCAGGGCAAAGCCTACCATATCGACGTCATCGAACGCATCTGGCGCAACGCCCAGGGCAAACGGCGCGGACAGCGCGTGTACAAGGTGCGCAGCCGCGGCAGAGGCTTTGTTCTGATCTTCGATCAGCGCTTGAGACGATGGGCGCTGGTGCGAGCGCCGTGGCGCACGCGTCTGGGCCTGGCCGTCGAACGGCTGGCGGCCCGCATCGCAGCCTGAGGGGGAACGCGGGCCGGGCGCAAGAATGCAGTGGGGGACTGCCACTCTGACGCCTGGGATACGCGCCCGGCCCGCTTTTGGCTTATTTTTGGTAACTACTAAGGTCTCATCACCACTTTTTGCCACGAAGACACGAAGGATAACGAAGGCACGAAGTGTTTTTCTTTATTTTTCCTTCGTATCTTCGAAAAACTTCGAGCCTTCGTGGCTTTTTGAGGCTTAAAGTCGAGTACGTTAGCAGTTACTATTTTTTTGCGACTATGCAGCTCACATGTCAGACCGTGAAGGCGAGAGCCGCCTGCTGGCGGCGCATGCCAGGACCGTAAAACGTCAAGCGTCAAACGTCAATTTGTTGTGACAGTGTCACGGCTCATTGCTGAACGCTGCACTGCAAACAACCACCTGACGTTTGACGTTTTACGCATGACGTAGATTGGCGCAAATGGCCAGCGTTGCCTCGCCAAGCGTTTTCTCGCCGTGGCCAATGCAATTACTGTTCTTCCACCAAACTCCTGAGCACGGCCAGATTTTTCACGTCCTCGTGTAGGTCTTTGCTCTTGGGCGTTTCCAAAATCATGGGGACGGATGCGAAGCGCGGGTCGTTGATGATATTGCGGAAGCCCTCCAGGCCGATGAAGCCCTTGCCGATGTGCTCGTGTCGATCTTTGCGCGAGCCGAGATCGAATTTGCTGTCGTTGAAATGGAAGCAGCGCAGCAGATCAAGTCCGATATGCTCATCGAACTGGATCATGGTCTGGGCGTAGCCTTCGGGCGTGCGGATTTCGTATCCCGCGGCGAAAACATGACAGGTGTCGAAACAGATGGCGATCCGCTCGGGCTCTGCGGCTTCCGAGCGCATCGCGGCCAGTTGCTCGAATCGATAACCCAGATGCTTGCCCGTGCCCGCGGTGGTCTCCAGCAAAGTCAGGGTCTCGAAGCCGGCGGTGCGCTGATGGCAGATGTCCAGGGCGCTGGCGATGCGTCGAATGCCGTAGGCTTCGCCGTCATCTTTGGGTGAACCGGGATGCAGCACCACGCCCAGCAGGCCCAGTACCTCGGCTCGTTCCAGCTCGTCCACAAACGCGTCGATGGATTTCTCCCACAAGGCGTCATCCGAAGACGCCAGATTGATGAGATAGGAGGCGTGGGAGACGACGGGGCGGACATCGCTTTGTCGCCAGCGTTCATGCCAGCGGGCGATCTCCTTTTCGTCGATGGGCTTGGTGGCCCAACGGTTGTTGTTTCGCGTAAAAATCTGCATCGTATCGCAGCCGACGGATTCGGCCCGATCGAAGGCCTTGCTGACGCCGCCTGCCGTGCTCACATGAGCGCCAAAACGTGGGGACATGGGAAGACTCCGGGATTGAGAGGAGATTGATGACTATCAACGGATTGCGGACGCTGTCACGGGCCGCCGACGCCCAACTCATACACCAGGCGAGCGCCCTGATGTCCGGCCAGGGTGAGCAAGATGACCGCCAGAAGCAGCAGGCCAAACCACATCCACAACTTGACCCGGTCAATTGATTTCGCTTGCGCCAGGTGAAGTGGAAATAAAGCACCAGGCCGAAGACGATCCACATGGCGATCATCAGCGTGGTGTGCTGATCAGCCACCTGCGCCGTGGGCGAATTAGCAGGAATGCTGTTTTTATCGATCAGCCCCGTAATCAGAGCCGGAAGCGTCAGAACCCATCCGGCCAACAGGCTGTAAACGCCCTATTTTTCGCCCTGAGGCTTATCGAGCAGACCAAAGAGGATGGCGGCGACTGCGCCCGCAATCAATAGGGCGATGGGGAAATGCACGAAGCTGGGATGAAGAGGGAGGCCAAACATGAGCGAATTCGGTTGGGCAAAAGGGAAGGTTGTTCAGACATCAGGAGGCGTTTATTTGCAAACGAGCCAGGGTGAGCAAATCCATTATAGCGATTCCGACGATTTCAACAACCCGCGCGAAGATGCTGTTTTGTCCGTTCTCTCCGGCGAGCTGCGCTCATTCGGGCTGCAGCGTCTTTAGCACTGCAACTTCATCACAAACGTGAAATTTGGGGCAATAGACGCATTCGCTCCATATCTTGGGGCTGATCTCCCAGCGATCCACCACGCGAAAGCCCTGGCGCTGGAAAAATTGTGGCGCCAGGGTCAGCGCGCATATCTGGCGCAAACCTCGCTGCCGGGCCATGCGCACCAGCGCGTCCACAATCCGCCCGCCAACGCCCTGGCCGTGCAGTTTCGGGTCCACGGCCAGCGAACGCAATTCCACCAGTTCGGGGCTGAGATAAGCGATGTAGCCGCATCCCACCACCCGGCCATCCTCCTCCGCCACCAGAAAATCGCCCAGCGCCCGCCGCACCTGCTCGGGCGTGCGATGCAGCATCATATTCTGGTCGGCGAAGCCATTGACCAGATTGCAAATGGGTTGGATGTCGGCCTCAGCGGCCGGGCGGATGATCATGGGAGTGGGGCGGGGATTGGATATTGGGTATTGGGTATTCTGCTATCCGACTTCGACCAGAACGGCGGCCAGGCGCTCGACGGCGATGTCGATTTCATCCTTGCTGATGATCAGGGGCGGCACCAGACGCAATACGTCGGCTCCCGCGTTGAGCAGCAACAAACCGTGCTTGTAGCCCGCCTGCACTGCGGGCGCGGCCGGCATATCCAACTGCACGCCCAACATCAGCCCGCGGCCCCGCACCTCTTGAATGTGCGGATTATCCAGGCTTTCCAGCCGTTCTTTGAAATAAGCGCCCGTCTCTCGCACGCGTTGCAGGAACGCGGGATCGCTGATGCGGTCCACCACCACATTGGCCACCGAGGTGACGAATGGCCCGCCCGCGAAGGTCGTGCCGTGGTCACCGGGATGAATGACGTCGGCCACGCGCTCGGTGACCAGCACCGCGCCGATGGGCAGGCCATTGGCCAGGGGCTTGGCCGAGCACAGAATGTCGGGCAGGACGCCGTACTGCTCATGGGCCCAAAAACTGCCGGTGCGTCCCACGCCACACTGCACCTCGTCGAAGATGAGCAACGCGTTGTGCTGGTGCGTCAGCTCTCGCAGCGCCACCAGAAACGCCTCTTCCGCGGGATGGATGCCGCCCTCGCCCTGGATGGGCTCCAGGATCACCGCACAGACCGAATCGTCGATGGCCGCGGTGGCGCTTTCGATGTCGTTGAATGCGGCGAAACGCACGCCCGGCATCAGCGGCAGATATGGCTTTTGGTATTTCTCCCGCGGCGTCACGGCCAAAGCGCCCATGGTGCGGCCATGAAAAGCGCCCGTAAAGGCCACGATGTTCGTCTTGCCCTCGCCGAAATGTGTGCGGGCGAACTTGCGGGCGAATTTCATCGCGGCCTCGGTGCTTTCTGTGCCGCTGTTCTGAAAATGCACCCGGTCGGCGAAGGGGGTGATCTCCACCAGCTTCGCGGCCAACCGGGCCATGGGCTCATTGTGATACAGGTTGGAATAGTGCAGGGGCTTTTTTCCCGCCTCGCAGATGGTTTGTGCGATCGCCGCGTCGCCGTAGCCCAGGGCGCTGACCGCGATGCCGGCAACCAGATCGAGATAGCGGTTGCCGTCGGCGTCTTCCAGCCACGCGCCCTGACCATCGGTCAAAACGATTGGCGGGCGATTGTAGGCGTGCACCAGATATTTTTGTTCCAGTTCGATGGGGTTCATAAGGCTCCTCACTGCAGGAATTGGCAACTGCCAAGGTAGTTGGCCCCGATCGTCCTTTTTTTGCCACAAAGACACGACGGAAACGAAGACACGAAGTCATTTAAAAAAGATTTCATCCGTGCTTTCTCCTATCCGTGTCGAGTGAAAAGGGCCACGTTAGCAGTTACAGGAATTGGAAAAATGGATTTAACTTTCTTACTGTGGGCCCGAGACGTCGATGGTGCGATCATCTACGGTGGCGCCCGGCTTCAGCGATGTCGAAACGATGAAAGTGCCCTCGCCGCGGGCGTAATGCGGCAGATCTGTGATGATGGCGCTGGGAACGCCTTTTTGGGCCGCTGACGCCGCAGAACGCACCTTGGGGATCATGCCGCCGGTAATGAAATGCCCGAAAATCAGGTCCTCCACCTGCTCGGCCGCGATGAGCCGCTGAACGCGTCCCGCGATGCTGACCCCGGGCGTATCGGTGAGAAACACCAGATGCGCGGCCTCCAGCGCCGTAGCCAGGGCCTCGGCCACATGATCCGCGTTGACATTGTAGCTGAGGCCGTCATAGCCCAGGCTGATGGGTGCGATGACGGGAGTGATGTCTTCATCGAGCAATAGCGCCAAATGTTCGATATGCACCGCGTCCACCTGGCCCACCCGGCCCAGATCAGCGCCATCGATTTGCAGCTTTTCCACCCGGATCATGCCCAGATCGATGCCGGTGAGCCCGATGGCGTCGACGCCGCCGTTGACCAGCCAGCGCACCACCCGCACATTGGCGATGCCGCCCAGGGCCATCTTCACCAGCCGCATGGATTGTTCGCTGGTCACCCGCAGCCCTTCGACGAAGTCGAAAGGCACGCCCAACTCGTCGTGCAGACGGGCGATCTCCTTGCCGCCGCCGTGCACGATGACCGGGCGCACGCCCTGCTTGCGGATGTCGCGGATGGTTTCCACCATTTGGGTTAGAAATTCGCTGTTGTCGATCTGGCTGCCGCCGATCTTGATGACATGGATGGGAGAAGATTGTTGATCCATAGTGATTTTCCCTGATGTTGGGGATGAGGATTTGGCGTTCGATGTCGATGAAGACGCCTCGCGGCCAGGACAGCGCGAGAAAATGATTCAGTAATGCGTAATTCGTGATGCGTAACGATCTCGCGTATTACGCATTACGCATCACGCCCGGTGCAGACTCGCCCGACGCGAGCTTTGCGAACCTTCATCAACCATTGAAGCAGTCCTACGGCGGGCGCACCCACGCCGATACGGACGAAGATCTCACGCAAAGTCGCGAAAGCCGCCAAGGATTCTTTGCTTCTTTTGCCCTTTGCGTCTTGGCTGCTTTGCGTGAGATCGATCTTCAAAGCAGCCCCAACGTCTCGTCCAGCCCGAACATGATGTTCATGTTCTGCACGGCCTGGCCGCTGGCGCCTTTCAGCAGATTATCCTCGCTGGCGGTGATGATCCATTCGCCCGGGCGAGGCAGGGGCGTGACGCCGATGGCGACCCGGTTGGTGTTCACGGTGTGACGCAGGGTGGCTGTGCGGCCCGGCGGCAGCAGATGGATGAAGGGCTCCGCCGCATACGCTTCGCGGTAGATGTCTCGCACGGCTTTTTCGTCCAGGCCAGGATCGAGGGTGACGTAAATCGTGGAGAGGATGCCGCGGTTGACGGGAATGAGATGGGGCGAGAAGGTGATCTGCACATCGGGAATGTTCTGGCCCAGAATCAGCTCCATCTCAGCGATGTGCCGGTGGGCGTAGCCGATGCTGTATGGGACCATGTTCTCGTTGATCTCGACGAAGTGGCTGCCTAGGCGCAGCTTGCGGCCCGCGCCCGAGACGCCCGATTTGGAATCGGCGATGATGCGCGGGCCCAGCGCACCCGCTCGGGCCAGCGGCCACAGCCCCAGGTTGACGCTGGTGGGATAGCAGCCGGGATTGGCCACCAGTTCGGCTCCGGCGATGGCCTCGCGATTCACCTCGCACAGACCATAGACCGCTGTTTTCAGCAGATGGGTCTGGGTGTGGGGCGTGTCGTACCAGCGTTCGTAGACCGCGGGGTCGGGTAGACGGAAGTCGGCCGAGAGATCGATGGCGCGCACGCCCGCGGCCCGGGCTCGGGCCACAGCCTCCATGCTGGCCGCATGGGGCAGGCAGAAGAAGATCGCGGCCGCCCGGGCCAGAGGCGCGTCATCGAAGCGGATGAGACGCGTGTCATCGGGCGTGGGATAGAGATCGCTGATGCGCTGCCCCGCGGAGGATTCCGAGGTGGCCCAGACCAGCCGGGCCTGGGGGTGGCGGGCGATGATCTGGATGAGTTCGTAGCCGGTGTAGCCGGTGGCTCCGACGATGCCGATGTCGAGCATGGGCGCTCCTTTGCAGATTTGCGGGCAACTACCAATGTAGCAAGGCTCAACACCACGAAGACACGACGACACGAAGGCGCGAAGGATAGAAAATAAGGGTTTTCTTCGTGGCTTCGTCCCTTCGAGCCTTTGTGGCAAAACGTTTTTCGAGGCTGAAACAGGTTACCTCAGCAGTTACATTTGCGGGCAAGAAAAAAGCCCTCCGGTCGGAGAGCTTGTTGCGAGTCAATCAAAATCGTCCCGCGTGCGCTTTTCCAGGCCGGAGTTGGCTGGCTAGAAAAGACGACGCCTGGGGCGAGGAAGGAAGTTAATCATGATGGAGCAAGCGTAGCATGGAGCGGTGAGATTGTCAATTTTCGTCGAGAAGCCCTTGCTGCTTGATCTCTTCGGCCCGGGCGATGGCCTCGACCTCGGGGAGTTCGGCGGTTGGCGGCGGAGCCAGCTCCTCTTCAGGCTCTTGCTCTGCAAAAATCTCGGACTGCTGCGCTTCCGGGATTTCGGGGACGGGGGGCGCTGCGGGAGGGGGAATGATGGTCTGGG
>JALXAF010000499.1 GCA_026992375.1 Anaerolineae bacterium | reverse complement strand
CCCTGGTCGATGACCAAGGCCTGTGGCGCCCCCAAGGGGATTCGAACCCCTGTCTTCAGCTTGAAAGGCTGACATCCTAGTCCCCTAGACGATGGGGGCCCGTTCAACAGCAATTATTCTAGCAAAAAACGTCGTTATTGGCAAATTTGCTGGCGATTTCGATGCGGCCCAGAGGCGGGCCCGGGCTTGGACGCGGCCCGTCGTCACGACTGGCGCAGGGGCAGCAACTCCGGCGTCAGCAGGCGCAGGAGTTCGCTCACGGGAATGCGAAGCATGGTCTTGTCGTCTCCGCCGCCGCCGAACACCATCTCGTACTCGAGGATGGATCGAGCCATGATGGTGGGATGGGGATTGCGGTGTCCGATGGGGGGCACGCCGCCCACCGGGTATCCGGTCTCGACCAGCACCTGCTCGGGGCGGGCCAGCTTGATCTGGCGCTTGCCTACGCCGAAATGGTCGGCCAGAACGCGCGCTGGCACCGGCTCGACGCCGTGGCTGATGACCGTCACCGGGCTTCCCTTGACGTAAAACAGCAGCGTCTTCAAAATCTGGTCTACGTCCACGCCCAGGGCGGCCGCGGCCGTGGGCACTGTGGGCGTATCGCCGATGTCGGTGATGAGCTCGGCGTCGACGCCTTGCTGCGCGATATAGCGGGCCAGGTCAGCGGGCGTCATAGCGTCGCCCCCAGCAATTCCCGATAGACTTCCAACACCCGATCCGCGATGATCTCCCAACTATATTGGGTGCGCACCACGTTTTGCGCCCGCCGCGCCCGTTCTGCGGCCAGATCAGGATGATGCAGGATGTCGAGGATGGCGTCAGCGATGGCCTCGGGCGAAGTCTCGGCCCGCAGGCCCGTGACGCCGTGATCCACCACTTCGCTGAGCCCACCCACATTGCTAACCACTACCGGCGCGCCCGCGGCCATGGCCTCCAGCGCCACGATGCCAAAGGGCTCGTAGCGGCTGGGAAACACGGCGATGTCGGCCACCGCGTACAGCTCGTTGCGGGTTTCGTCGCTGATGAAGCCCGCCAGGTGGATGGCGCTTTCCAGGCCCAGCTTCTGCACCATGTCGATGATCTGCCCGGTGTAAGAGCCCTTGCCCGCAAGGATGAGCCTGGCGTTGGGGAAATCTTGCAGCACCCGGGGCATGGCCTGCACCAGCAAATCCGGGCCTTTTTCCCATTCCAGACGTCCCACGAAGAAGATGATGGGTTGATCCGGCTCGGCCCAGCGGCGGCGGATGTGCGGATATTGAGCGTATTTCTGGCGCAGATGGATGAGATGCTTGTATTCGACGCCGTTGGGAATGACCCGCACCTTTTCTTCGGCCGCGCTCAACGCCTGGATGATCTCCCGTCGCATGAATTCACTGCAGGCGATGATCAGATCGGCCTCGTTGACCAGATATTGCTCGGCCAGATGGATGCGCTCCCTCAGGGGATGTCCCTGGATGTAGCCTCGGCGTCGCCCGGTTTCGGTGGCGTGGATGGTGACCACCAGGGGAATGTGGTAGCGTTGATGCAGGTCGTTGGCCACGTAGCCGCTGAGCCAGTCGTGCGCGTGCATCAGGGCGAAGTGCCGCCCGCTGTTGATGTGACGGGTGATGACTGCATTGAGCTGATCGTTCATGCGCCACACCTGCAAATCGTAATCGTCGCCCGGTTTGAGTTCGGTGGCGTCCCCGCGGAAGACCGTGCCATACGTCCCCAGGGGCTCGCACAGATCGCCCAGGCCGCGATAACGGGGCACGAACAGGTCCAGCAGGATGCGCGAGCTCAGGCGCGGCGCCAATCCCTGCACATGCACGCCCAATCCGCCCACGCGCTGCAAATTGTATTCAGGGGAGATCATGAGAAATCGAGGCGGCGTCAGCATGGGCTATTGCATCAGATTGACGTTGATCAGCGTGATGGTGGGCGTGGGGATGGTGTGAAGCTGCTCGGGGCCGGGGCGATGCTCGGGCGATGCCGCGATGATGCGCAACGCCTGATCGGTCGCGGCGTAGGCCAGGGATGCAGCGTAGCTGGGCGCTGCGCCGGTCATTGCCTGATAGGCCGCGGGAAAGTCATCGGGCAGGTCATTGGGGATGGGCGCGGCCCAGGGGATGGACCAGGCCAGTTCGGGCGCCCATTTCTGCACCGCTTCCTCGCCCGCGACAGGCCCGGCCGCGGGGATCAGTTCCGGGTGCTCGCTGAGAGTCTCGGCCAGGGTCAGCGGGTCGCCCAGCCAGATGGATGGCTGTCTCAGGGGCTTGGACCACGCGGGCGGCAGGACGCCCAGCATGGGCTGGAAGAGCTTCTGGTAATGCCCGCCCAGCCCGGCGTAGGCGAGCACCGTGTCGGAAGGGGCGCTGCGGACGGGAGCCAGCAGTATGACGGGTATGTCGGTCTCGGCCAGTTTGGGCGCTGCGGCCATGGCGGTGTGGCCCTGGGGCGGCCCCAGGATGACGCGGATGTCGGGGTCCTGGGCCAGTTGCTCGGGCAATTGCGCGGCCAGGGCCGGGTCGCTGTCGTCGTTCAGCGCCACCAGTTCGATCTTGGGCGTGGCGTTGCTCTCGTTCCGCTGATTGATGCGCAGTTTCACCGCGTTCAGCACATCGTAGCCCAGCGGCCGCGAGGGGCCCTCGAAGGGCGCGATGAGCCCGATCTTGACGACTTCGGGCGAGCGCACATTCTTGCATCCCGCCAACAGCGCGCTCAAAACCAGCAGAGCGCCCAAAAGCGCCCCGAAAGCGATTCCTCTTCTGCGGCGAATCACATGATGCGTCATCATCGACTGCGAATGGATGGCAGGCTGCGCGGGGAGCGCCCTCGCACGACCGGAAATCACGGTTGGTTGGTCTGGACGTTGAGCAGATGCTCCGCGCCCGTCTCGGAGAAGACATGTCCGCCATCGCCCGTGGCCACGAAGTAGCAGTAGGTGGTCTGGGCCGGATAGATGGCGGCCTTGATGGAGGCCAGCCCGGGGTTGGAGATGGGCCCTGGCGGCAGGCCCGGATAGAGGTAGGTGTTGTAGGGCGAGTTGACCTTGAGATAGTCCTCGACGTCGGGCACGGTGGGCCACCAGGTCTGCTGTTCGGGATCGTAGCCCATGGCGTATTGCACCGTGGGATCGGCGGCCAGATAGCCGAAGACTTCGTTTTCGCAGGTGGGGCCCAGGCGATTGAGGTAGGTGGAGGCGATGAGCGGGCGCTCGTCGTCCCGGGCCGCTTCCCGCTCGACGATGGAGGCCAGGATCAGCACCTGATAGAAGGTGCGTCCGCCCGCGGCCACCGCGTCCCGATCTTTCTGGTCGATCTTGCTTTCCAGGTTGTCGAACATCTGGCGCAGGATGTCGGCCGGCGTGGCGTTGACCGGAATGCGATAGGTGTCGGGGAAGAGATAGCCCTCGAAGGAGGCTCCGGGCGGCTTGTCCTGCAGCAGGGGATAGTCGGGCAGGCCCAGCAGCGCGGTGTCGCCTGTGCGCACCGCGGCCAGGAAATCGGCCGCATCCACCACGCCCGCGTCCTCCAGCGCCTGGGCGATCTCCTCGGCCCGTTTGCCTTCGGGGATGCGCACCAGGATGTCCTCGCGCCGGGCCTGCTGCAGGGCTTCGGCGATCTGCGGCACGTTCATCGCGGCCGAAAGCTCGAAATCGCCCGCCTCCAGCTTTTGTTCCAGGTTGTTGAGGCGCAGATACAGCCGGAAGAGGCTGGCGTCCCGGATCAACCCCATATCCTGCAGGCGTTCGGAGATGCTGCGCCCGGTCTCGCCCAGATCGACATGAAACGCCACCAGTTCGCCGTTGGGATCAACGGGCTTGTAGATGGCGTCGTGGTTCATGTTCATGTAGAACTGGAGGGCCTGGGTCTCGAAGTTGTCGGGGTTCAGGTTTTTCCACACCGCGGATGTGTGACGCACCAGGCCGCTGTCCGGGCCTTCCTGCTGATACGCAACCACTTGCGATTGGGTCCAGCCGCGGGCCACTAGGCCGATGGCCAGCAATGCGGCTATCACGCCGATGAAGAGAAGAAAACGGGGGAAAGTTTTGACGAAAAAGTCGTACATAATAATCTGCGAGAATCAGATGTGTCTGCGTTCCATCCTCAATCGCGCGCTGCATCCAAAAAGGATTGGAGGATGGCCGCGGCCGCGATGGCGTCGTTGGGCTGACGGCGATCTTTTTTGCGCGGCTTTTGGGCCAGGATTTGATCGGCCATGAAGGAGGTGAGGCGCTCGTCGTGGAAGCGCAGGGGCATGTTCAGCCGACGGCGCAGGCGCTCCGCGTATTTGCGGGTGCGTTTGGCCTGCGGGCCTTCGCTGCCATCCATGTTCAGCGGCAGGCCCACCAGCAGCTCGTCGGCCCCCACCTCCTGCGCGGCCCGGGCGATGGCTTCGAAATCCTCGTTTTTGCTGCGCCGGACGAGGACGCGCAGGGGGCGGGCCAGGCGGGCGTTGTCGTTGCCCGCGGCCAGGCCGATGCGCTTATCGCCGATGTCGAGGGCCAGCCAGGTGGTCATGTTCAGTCGTCAGTATTCAGTGAGGAATACGCATCACGTATCACGCATCACGCACCACGCTCTACTCCTTGTAAACCCGCACGATGATGCGGAAGGGCAGGGTGGGCAGGGTCTCCATCCAGGGCGGGATGAGATGTATCTCGGGCGGTCTGGCCAGATCGAAGTTCTCTTCCAGCAGTTGGCTGGCTTTGTCGGCCGGCGCGCCCGTGAGCACGGCCCGCACATCGCCCGCTGAGATGGGCTCGATGACCTCGCCGCTGGCCGTGAGGGAGAAGTTGACGAATTCGTCGCCGAACAGAGTGAAATGAGGCTCGCCCGTGCGGATGGTCTCCGCCAGCAGGAATTTGTCCGGCGGCGCGGATTCCCGCAGCGAGCGCTCTGCCAGTTCCCGGGCGCCCGCCATATCGACGGCCATGCCCCGGGCCAATATCTGCAATTGCAGGCCCAGCTCGTCCGCGTGCTCGCCCGCGAAGCGGTCGTAGGTGGCGGCCAGGATGTAAGTCTGCACGGTCTCGGGCGGGATGTATTCGCCCTGGCGCAGGTTTTTGGCCAGTTCTTCGTAAGCCTGCTGCTGCAATTGGGCCGAAAGCTCATTCAGCAGGCGGTCTTTATCGGCCTGGGTGACGGTGGCGACCCTCTCCACTGTGCCGCCTTCGGTGCGGAAGGGATTGCTCACCCGCAGGCTGAGGTTGAGGGAGCCTTCGATTTCGTTGATGGTGAGGGCGGGCACATTGCCCTCCAGGCCCGGCTCCACCGCCTCGATCTGCGCTTCCGCCTGCCGCCCGATGCCCGCGGGCACGGTCACTTCGTCGGTCGTCCTGAAGCGGATGTTTTCGCCGAAGGTGGTGCGCAAGATGGTTCCCTCGGGCACGGTGATCTCGCGAGGGGTGCGGTTGATGAAGGTGACCACGCCCGTGGCCTTGCCTACCGGAGCCTGCTCCTGGCCCGTGGTGGGCGTCGTGCCAAAACCCTCGACCCGGGCCTGCACCACCCGGGCGGGGGTCAGCTTGTTGAGATAATCGGGCTCGTCGATGCCGGTGCGGGCGGTGATGTCGATGGAGCTGATGATTTGGGTGCGGGCGGGAACCAGCGAGACCGTGGCCTGGGGCAGAAGATAGAGGGTCAGGCCAAACAGGGCCAGGGCGATGAGGCCGATGAAAGCGATGTAGCCCAGGCTGCGCAGCCAGGAGCGCTCGGGCCGGGCTTTTGTCTCGCCCCACAGGATGGTTCCATCCGGTTTGGTGATGACGGCGGGGGCGCGCAGCTCGACCGCGGCATGGGGCGGGGGCGGAATGTAGGTCGGGCGCAGTTTGTTGGGCGGAGGCAGGGGCGCTTCCGGTTTGGGCCAGCGCCAGCGCCTGCGGGCCGCGTCTTCCGATTTGTAAACCGGAATGCGGGCTCCTCGGGCGAAGTAGCGGATGTCTTTGTCCTCCGTCACCAGCCCCATCTGCACAGCCGCGTCATCGGCCAGCCGCCGCAGCGCCTTCAGCCGGGCCAGATGAGCAAAGTCGTCCGCATCCTCCGGCAGGATGAAGAGGAGCCAGTCGCCCGGCTGCGCGCCAAGCGCCGCCGATCGGGCCTGAGCCACGGTCGCGGGCGAATGTAAGCGGATTGTTTTGATATCCTGCTGGGATGAGGGCATGTCGAAAATTCAGCGGGCGAGGAGGGGGGAGATTGGGCGTCAAACGTCAAGCGTCAAACGTCATCTTGCTGTAACGATGACATGGCTCGTTGCAGGACGCTGCTCTGCGGACAGCCACCTGACGTTTGACGCCCAACACCTACTTCCCAAGCTGCTCCTGGATAGCGCCCGGCGCAGCATCGAGCGCGGCCTGAAGTTTGGAGGAGTCTCGTCCGCCGGCCTGGGCCATGTTGGGGCGACCGCCGCCGCCGCCGCCGATGATGGGGGCCAGGGCCTTGACGATGTTGCCCGCGTGGACGCCTTTCTGCACGGCGTCGGGCGTGGCCGCGGCGATGAGCATGGGTTTTTGGTTGATAACTGCGCCCAGGATAACGACGCCCGAGCCCAATTTGTTCCGCAGGTCATCGGCCAGACGCCGCATCTCGTCCACGCTGGCCGCGTCCACCTTTTGGGCCAGCACCTTGATTCCCGCCACTTCCCGGGCGGCGTCGGTCATGCGCCCGGCCTGCTGACTGAGCATCTGCTGGCGCAGCCGTTGCAGCTCCTTGTTCAGCTCGGCCGCCTGGGCTTTCAGATCGCTCACCTTCTGCACCAGGTTCTCGACGGGCGTGTTGAGGATCCGGGCGGCCTGGCTGAGGATGTCCAGCCGCTCTTCGATGTGGCGCACCGCCTCGTGACCGGTCAGGGCCTCGATGCGGCGCACGCCGCGGCTCACCGATCCCTCGCTGGCGATGATGAAGGGGCCGATCTCCGAGGTGCGTTGCACATGGGTGCCGCCGCACAGCTCGTAGCTGCGGAAGCGCTCATCACCCAGCGAAACGGTGCGCACGATGTCGCCATATTTTTCTCCGAACAGGGCCATCGCGCCCTCGGCAATCGCTTCGTCTTTGGTCTTGAACTGAATCTGTACGGGATAATCGGCCAGGATGGCTTCGTTGACTGTATCGGTGATGCGCCGGATTTCTTCTTCGGTCAGGGGCTTGTCGTAGGTGAAGTCGAATCGCAGGCGGTCGGGCGCGACCAGCGAGCCCGCCTGATGCACATCCTCGCCCAGCTGCATGCGCAGGGCTTTTTGCAGCAGGTGGGTGGCGGTGTGATTGCGCATGATGTCCCAGCGGCGTTCTTCATCCACCTGTGCGGCGACCTCGTCGCCCACGCGCAGTTCTCCCGCCTCGATGACCGCGTCGTGCACGATCATGCTGCTGACGGGACGGCGCACATCGTCGATGCGGGCGCGACCGTGGGGGCCTTCCACCACGCCCGTATCGCTGACCTGACCGCCCGCCTCGACATAAAACGGCGTCTCCGCCAGCACGATCTCCACTCGGTCGCCGGAACGGGCTTCGTCCACCAGTTCGCCTTCCTTGATGATGGCCGCGATGCGGGTCTGGCGGGACATGGCGCTGTAAGGATCGTAGAGCACGCCTTCTTCGGGCAGCAGTCCCTTGCCTTCCAGATTGGGCAGCAGCGCGGCGTAAAAATCAGCGCCCTGCGCGTATTTGGCCTGGCTGATCTTCCCCTGGCTGATCTCGCGGTGTTTGCGATCAGCTTCCACGTAACCGGCCTCATCCACCTCGTAGCCACGTTCGTTGCAGATATCGCGGGTGACCTCGAAGGGCAGGCCATAGGTGGATTTGAGCTTGAACGCGATGTCGCCGGGCAGCACCTTTTCGACCCGCGCGTCCAACTGGGCCAGGGCTTCGTCCAAAATCTGCAACGCCCGATCCAGGGTGGCGATGAATTGCTCCTCCTCCATGCTGACGGTGTTGCGGATGTAGTGCCGCCGTTCCACCAGCTCGGGATAGACGCCGCCCATCTTGTCCACCACCGCGTCGGTGACTTCGGCCATGAAGGGACGGGTGAAGCCGATTTTGCGGCCAAAGCGATGGCCGCGGCGGATGACCATGCGCAGCACATAGCCCCGGCCCGCAGGCCCGGGCCGCACGCCATCAGCGATGAGGAACGCGGCCGCCCGGGCGTGATCGGCGATGACCCGATAGCTGACGATGTGTTTTTGCCGCTCCTCGTCGCTGTGCCCGGTCATGGCCTGCACTTTGTCCATGATGGGCAGGAAGAGGTCGGTGTCGTAGTTGACGGGCGTGTTCTGCACCACGCTGACGATGCGCTCCAGGCCCATGCCCGTATCGACGCCGGAGCGGGGCAGGGGCGTGCGCACGCCATCCGCATCCTGATTGAACTGCATGAACACCAGATTCCACACCTCCAGCCAGCGGTCGCAACCGTTATCCAGGGCCACCGAGCAGTTGGGATCGCCGCAGGTGCAGGCTTCCGGGCCCCAGTCGTAATGAATCTCGCTGGTGGGGCCGCAGGGCCCGACATCGCCCATGGACCAGAAGTTGGTGGCGTCGCCCATGCGATAGACGCGTTCGGGCGCGATGCCCATCTGTTTGGTCCAGATGTCGAAGGCATCGTCATCCGAGGTGTGGACGGTGTAGTAGAGGCGGTCGGGGTCCAGTCCCACCACCTGGGTGAGGAATTCGTACGCGTAGCGGATCGCGCCTTCCTTGAAATAGTCGCCAAAGCTGAAGTTGCCCAGCATCTCGAAGAAGGTGTGGTGCCGGGGCGACGGACCTACGTTTTCCAGATCGTTGTGCTTGCCCGAGACGCGCATACACTTCTGGCAGGTGGTGGCGCGCTTGTACGGGCGATGTTCCAGGCCCAGGAACACGTCTTTGAACTGCACCATGCCGGCGTTGGTCAGCAGCAGGGTGGGATCGTTGTGGGGCACAAGCGAGGAGCTGGGCACGCGCTGGTGTCCGTGCTTTTCGAAATAGGAAAGGAAGGCTTCGCGGATTTCTTCGCTGGTTTTCGGGGTCATGGTCGCGGATGAAATTTGTTGTGGGTGAAGAGATTAGACATTATCGGAAACAAGAACGTCTTTGCTCACGTTCGGCATCATTCTGCTGCTGGCAAAGGTCAAAGATTAATGAATAATGATTAAAGGTTAAATCAGCGTGGTTCTCACTTTAATCATCAATCATTAATCATTGATCCGGGCATGATTGAGCAAAAAATCGGAGAGTCCACCTCACAGTGAGTTATTTCCAATAATGTTTATTTTAGAGGTGCAATCAACTTATTATTGTAATCGAAGATGGGGTAAAACGAAAGTAAAACGTCAAGCGTCAAACGTCATTAGTTGTAACGATGTCATGTTATTGCAGGACGTTGCTCTGCCGATAACGGCCCGACGTTTGATATTTTACGCATGACGAGGGTTGGAGTAAGAGGCCCGCATTGCTTCGGTGGGCGTTTTCTCGTCGTGGCCTGTGTTGTTGCAAACAAAAACGCCAAACGCCATTTCTTGCTCTGGGCGGCGTTTGACGCTTTGCCTGCGAGGGGCGCATCGCACGTCCGGCGTGCGACGCACCTGGCTCAATTCTGATCAAATAGTATCCACACTTCGCCTTGGCCTTCGGGGACGCAGAACTGGAAATTCTGGCTGTCGCGCTCGCCGTTGCCATCCAGCACCCAGCCGGTGTAGCAGCCTGCGATGTTTTTATCGGGCAGATCGTTCAGGCCGATGCTGTATTCGTAGTTGTAGGGGCCGTTGGGCCCGTTGCGCATGGCTCCGGTCACGCTACGCACGCTATCGGACACGGGCAGTTTGACGCCATTTTTCTCCAGCCACACGAAGTAGCTGCCCTGGGGCTCGTCGCCCCGGCCGCCGTGCACGAAGCCGAAGGTGAGTTTGAGCCCGAAGGTGTTGGGCGCGAACGCGGGACCGCCGCGGATATGCCATTTGCAGCCGTCGCCGCCGATATTGGCGCAGGGATCGGGCGCGGCCGGTTTGGGCGTGGCTGTGGGGGGCGGAGGCGGCGGCTGGGTG
>JALXAF010000498.1 GCA_026992375.1 Anaerolineae bacterium | reverse complement strand
GTGGCCATCGACGCGGTGGCGGCCAAAATGATGCTGGGCGTCAATCCTCTCTCCATCGAATACATCCGCCTGGCCCACGAGATGGGCCTGGGCTGCGGCGATCCCGACAAGATCGAGATCGTGGGCGATGTGGAAGAGGCCCGCAAGAACTGGCATTTCACCGGCCCCTTCAAGAAGATGACCTTCGCCTCGCGGATGCAGCATCTCATCTACTGGGGGCCGCTGAAGGGGCCCATCGAGTGGTCGCTGAAGACGGTGCTGGCCCCCTGGGCCTATGCCGCCTCGGTCATCTACCACGACATGTTCTGGTATCCCTTCATCGGCAAGAAGAAGATGCAACTGGCTCTGGAGAGCGAATGGGGCCGCCTCTTCCGCAATTGGGAATCCCTCACGCCCGACGAGCAGGGCTTCCCCGAAGTGGGCGAAGACGCCGCGGAATTGCACCTTGAAGGCGTCTCCGCCTTCTGGAAATCCTTCTCCCTGCTGTGGATGTCGCTCAAAGAATCGCCCGAACTCAGCGCCCATCGCCGCCATCAAACCATCAGCCAGGAGGAGTTCGAAGAGCGCTACTACATGAAGAAACACCATGGCGGGCCGGTCGGCAATCAGTACACCGCCACGGTGTTCGTATCATTCCTCGCCGTGTTGGCCGCCATGCTGCTGGTCATCTTCGGCGTCAAAAAGAAGAATATCTAACTCCCTGTCACTTTCCCGGACGAACGTCCACCCCGGCGTTCGTCCTCTTTTTTATCAGCACATGTCGCCAGCAACGCTTTTTCGAACATTAGAACAGGCCGGACTACAAGCGATCTCCCTGGAGAACGTCCTGCTGAAAGTCGTCGCGTCCATTGTCATCATTGCGGCGCTGTTGCTGGTGCGAAAATCGCTGCACAAGTTTATCGTCAGCCGAAATCTCCCCAGCGCCAACGCCTATTTCTGGCACAAGCTCGTCAGCTACGCCACGGTTTCGGTGATGGTGGTTATCGTCGGAGCCATCTGGCTGTATGGCATCAAAAATCTGGCCACATTCCTGGGGCTGCTCAGCGCAGGCCTGGCAGTAGCGCTGCGAGAGCCCATCGTAGATATCGCGGGATGGCTTTTCATCCTGGCAAAACATCCATTCACCCTGGGCGATCGCATCGAGATCGATGCCCTGCAGGGAGATGTTATCGATATCGGGCCGTTGTACTTTTCCGTCATGGAAATAGGGCGTTGGGTGGATGCAGAACAGAGTACGGGCAGAATCATCCACATCCCCAACAACTGGGTTTTTACCAGCTCCATCGCCAACTACACGCAACAATTCCCCTACATCTGGGATGAAATCCCGGTGTCCGTCACCTTCGAAAGCAACTGGGAAAAGGCAAAGGATCTCCTGACGAAAATCATCGCCGATCATGCAATCGCGTTTACAGAAGTGGAAGAGCGGGAAGTGCGGGAACTGGCGACGCGCTATTACATTAAACTGGGCTCCCTGACGCCCACGGTGTATACATCTGTGGTCGATAGCGGCGTGCAGTTGACTATGCGGTATCTGACTCCGGCCCGGCAACGACGCGACCGGGGGCAGCAGATTTGGGAGGAGGTACTGCGAGCCTTCGCCCGCGAGGATGATATCGATCTGGCATACAACACCCAACGCGTTTTCTACAACCCACGAGAAGGCAAGCCGGGCGTGGGCGGCCCCAAACGACCGGGCAAGCAGTTATGAACCGCCCCATCGCCATCGTCAACTGCCGCATCGTAACGCCCGAAGGCGAACTTCCCTCAGGAGCGATCCTGGTGGAACAGGGAAAAATCAGCGCAGCGGGCGAGGCGCAGACCATCCCCCTGCCCGTCAATGCGCTGCTCATCGACGCCCAGCAAGGCGACGTCAGCGTCGGTGATGCAGATGCGGCGGGAGCGCCCGTCGAGCCCGGGCGTCCTGCAAACCTGGTCTGCCACACCCGTTTTGGGGATTTAGCCTGGGTGATGAAAGTGGGCGTCATCGTACATCCGCCCAACGCCGCGCCGCCGCCCGCGCCTCGAACATGGGCGCATTACCGGGAGGAGGCCATCGCAAGGATATGCGATTTTCTGGAACAACGCCCGGAAACCCAACATGTCCAACGCACGGACGCTCTTCCCGGCTACCAGAAACGGGGCGTAGACATCGTCTGGCGTTTCAAACATGACCGGGAGGAGATGCAATCCCTCACCATTCGCGCCGTGCCCTCACTGGATGATCGCCCCGCGCGCATTTTCATCCTCGATGGCGCATCCGCTCGCAAACTGCCGACCGCTTCACTCAGTCGCACCCGGGCCCACTGGTGGTTTTACTATCACGCGCCCGACAACGCCCTTTACTGCCTGCCCGTCATCGCGCTGAAACGCTGGATGAACAACCATGCAAAAGACATCCCGGCGACTCGCGTGCAGGTGACGGGCGTTCCAGCACGTTTGAGCGGACGCGCTATCGCCATTCAGCAGTTACAGCGCGATATCGAAAAAATGCGAATCGTTCAGCTCTAGAGTAACTGCTAACGCACTGAACGTTAAGCCTAAAATTGCCACGAAGGCTCGAAGTTTTTTGAAGACACGAAGGAAAAATAAAGAAAAAGGCTTCGCGCCTTCGCCATCTTCGTGTCTTTGTGGCAAAAAAGGATGATTGGGGCCAACAACCTTAGCAGTTACGAATCCGGCAAGAAGCTCATAACAGTCTGACGGCGGACGCTCCTGCGCCAAAACCGATGAAAACGCCTCGCGGCCAAGACTACGCGGGAAGCCAATCCCGTAATGCATGATGCGTAATGCGTGAGGTCGTCACGCATTACGCATTACGCATCACGCCCATTGCAAACTCGCCCAACGCGGGTTTGGGCCATTCTGGCAAACCCACGCGACGCTATTTTCTGAACAGTCCGACGGCGGGCACGCCCGCGCCGATACCGATGAAAATGAGAACGCAGATTTTCGCAGATGCTTCGCAGAATTCCACTGATTACTGATAACTGATCACTGATTACTTTATTTTCAAAGCA
>JALXAF010000497.1 GCA_026992375.1 Anaerolineae bacterium | reverse complement strand
TTTTTTCGATGCGGTTGAGTTTCAACTGCCGTATGTCAGATGATACGCATCGATTTTGCGCTCCAACTCTTTGATGCGGCGCTGATGCGTTTCAATGGTCTCTTGCAGGCGCTTCGGAGGCTGGCCGCCGTGCCGTGCCGCGGCGACTTCCAGCCGCCCCAAACGCTCGCGATAGATGCGAAGCTGCTCCTGCCAGTAGATGAGCTGCTCCTGGATGCCAGCCTGCGCCATCTCTTGCACCGAGGCGTCAGAGATCTCGGAATCCTCGATGGTGAGCTTGTCCAGATTCTCGGCCAGCCAGCGATGGAAAAAGGCGTTGCCGATGGTCAGGCGTTGCCTATCGGCTGCGCGAGTATAGCCCAATCCCGTCATCACGTAAAGATACATCCGCACATCCGCGACATCGACTCCCACGGCCTGGGCCACGCCCGCCAGATCATCGGCCTTTTCCGTCAGATGCAGCAGGATTTGCCGTTCGGTGGGGGAGAGATGTCGGAATTGCAGGCGAAACAGGGATGAGAGCATGGAATCCACCACGATATCCTGCTTGCGGGGCATCCGCAGGCTATGATCGGGCCGATAGAGGTGATAGCAAAGCCATTGCAAGAGATAAGGATGATCGCCCGTGTAGCGATGAATGCGACGGATGGCGTCCGCGCTCACCTGCACAGGATGTCGTTGCTGTTGCCGCACCAGAGACTCCGCATCCTTCCGCTCCAGGCCATCGAGATAAAGCGGGGCGAAGTCGTACAGGAAGGGCGAGGAGGGCCAATCGCGGGTGACATCGTGCAGCAGCGAGAGGGATTTGGTCGAGGCCATCACCACGCGCAGATTGGCGGGCCGCTGGAACGCCGCTCGCAGGCGCTGCACGGCCGCGGGCTCGGCCTGGGCAATGGCGATGAGAGATTCGGGCTCATCGATGAGCAGCAGGATGCGCACATCATGTTTTTCGGCCTGCCGGCACACCTTACGCAACATGTTGGCCGCGTCATCCTGGGCGATAGCTGCCAGATCCACCCCCAGGCGCTCCAGCCTGTCCGCCCGATCCTCCAATGCGAAGAGCAGCTCATCCCGCAGATCATCCGCAGTGATGCAACCCTGCATGTCCCAGTACACGGGCAGATAATCCTTGCGCCCCTGCTGATCCAGTTGCCGCAACAAGGAGGTCTTGCCCACCCGGCGCGAGCCAATGACCCAGATGTAGTTATCCGAGCCCAGCAGGATGTACTGGCGCAGGTCGGCGTGGCCGTAGTAGCGACGCCCGCTGACCCATCCGCCAATGGTGTAGGGATTGCGATAGCTGGTGGGAGACATTCCGACCTTATCGGGGATCGATCTCGAACTGATAGGAAGCCTGCTCGACCGTGACGGGCGCCAGGGCCGACACGATCAAAACCAGGTCCTCATCCGTCTGGATGTCGGTCAGCGTCAGCTCGCCATGCCCGTTCTCATCCACCTTCATGCGATGCACCTTCACATCGCCGTTGGGCAGAGGCTCGATGACCTGCACCAGCCATCGCTGCCGCAAGAGATTGTTGGTCAGCAGCCAGCCTTCGGTTTGCCAGTCGCCCGGCCCGTTCTCGAAATCCTGAAAATAATCGATTTCGGGGATGGAAACGCTATCGATGAACATGCCCGGCTCGGTGACCGCAGCATCGGTGACATACTCGAACCTCACCAGGATGTCCTCGCCCGCGTAGGACGAAAGGTCCACCTGCTCCTCCATCCAGGCGGCAGATTCACCATTGCTTTTGCCCGTGTAGCCGGGGCCGTACGCGTTGCCGTTGGGGTTTTCGCGGGTGGTGCGATCCGTCTCCAGGATCGTCCAGGTCTCTCCGCCATCCTCACTGACCTCGACATACGCGTAATCCCACAGCTCCTCGATGTCGTACCAGGTGAAGAAATGCAGCGTGGCCGCGTCGGTTTGGGATAGATCCACCGGGAAGGTGAGCCGCGTGTCCGATTCATCCACCCGATTGCTCCACCAGGCCCAATCACCGCTGTGCGCATCGGTCGCGGCCAGATGTGTGATGGAATCCCCGTCGAAGGTGATGGTCAGTGTGTTTTCGGCGGGGAAGGTGTGGTAATCCGCCGCGTACTGATGCACGGTTTCGGAATGCGCCACAGGCAGCGTCGTAAATCTCTCAGCGGGCGCCATTTCATCGAGATCGTAGCCGGAATAGCCCCAGCGTCCGTCCGCTAGCGAGGGATCATTCAGCCAGTTGGCCACGACCCAATCGCCAAAAAACTCATCAGCCGTCTCGCCCGCGCCGATCTGTTGCAACACGTCGTCCACGGCCTCCATGCCATTCTTGTCGTCGGCCACCAGGGCTTTGGTCGCTTCCTCGCCAAAACGATGGAGGAAGTAACGCATAAAGAGGTAGGCGTTGCCATAATGGGCGTAGCTTTCATCGCTATCGGGCCAGGTGTTGAGCTGGAGATCGGGGTCCCGGGCGAAAACACTATCGGGGCGCACGCCGTCGGTGCGCCCCAGGCCGTTCAGCTTCGACGCCAGCTCGGAAGCGCCTTCGTTCATCCATGTCGATTCGTTCTTGTCCTGATACCAGTGGATCATGTGCTGGAATTCGTGGGCCAGGGTGCCGTTATAGAAGCGCGAGCCCGGCTTGTTGTTATCGACATTGATGTAGAACATCTCTTTTTCGTTGGAGTAGGGGTGAATCGCCGCGGGGATTTCATCCGCGGAGGAGAAATATCCGGCGATGGCGTCGCCCAAATTGTGGGCGTGCAGCACATGCAGTCGGGGGTCGCCATCGATGCCCGGTTTCCATTCGCTGCCGAAGAACTCGCGATCGGTGGGGTAAATCTGCTCGTCGAAGAAACGCGCGGCCTTGCGCAGATCTTTCTCTTTCACCTTTTTGTCATCGACCTCGCGCCACATGTAAACATGTTCGCCTTTGACCATCAACTCCGCGTCGATCTGCCAGTTTTCGTCGGTGTCGCTGTTGCTGACCCAGAAGGTGATGACGTCTCCCTCCTCGTAATCGGGCGGAGAATCGTTGACCACCGCGTTCACTGCGCCCAGTTCGGGGCGCAGCCGCGCGGCCAGGTCGATGGGATCGTTGACGGGAACCACCACCGATTGGATCAGCTCCTCGGTGGCGGACTGTTCGGCCGCGGGCGTTGCGCCCGGAATCGGCGTGGGGGAAGGAAAGGGCGTGGCGGTAGGGCCTGCAGGCGTGGCGGTGTCCAGTTCGGGCGTGATCACATATCCCACATCAGTGGCCCCCGACTTATGATCTTTGATGGCCTGCCAGATGTAAAGGCCCGAGCTGCATGTGACGGAAACGGCACAGCAGGAAAGGAGCAGTGTCAGCAAGATAAGCAGAAGCAAGGTGTTTTTCGACATTATTACCTTAATCAATGAAGTCTTTGCCGATTGGGCAAGGAAATGTCTCACGCAAAGCCGCAAAGGGAAAAAGATGCAAAGAAAAACTTGGCGACTTGGCGGCTTTGCGTGAGATTAGGGTTGAGTCCAGCAGGATTCTGAGAGAGGGATTTCAGCGCCATCGACTGCTCGCACGCCCGCTGCGTCGAGATCGATGTAGGTGCGCTGATGAGGGAGATAGAACCAGGTGTAAATGCGAAAACAAACTCGCTGCCCCCCGTTGTCTGGGGCGGGGCGCACATCCTCCAACGCCAGACGGCGATCCATGAAATCGCGCAGGTGGAGTTGCCAACGCCAATCGCGGGCGGCGTTGATGACCAGGCGCTGCTCGGGGCCGGAAACTTCGGGTTGGGGCGGCGGCAGCCACATGGGCAATGTGGCCAGCGGCAAGAGGACGACGATGATGATGAGCAATAACCGCTGAGTCCAGGAACGGGATGTCCAATGAAGTCTGCGCCCCAACCAGGCTATGACAGCGCTAAAGCTAAGAACTATACTGTAATAGAAAAATGTGTTTCGGACAAATGATGCCGGATCGAAGACGACGATGTCGCCTGTCTCGATGTGATAAGTGGGAAAGGGATACCCTCGCCATCCCGGACACAGCCCTTCGCACCCCACCTGGTAGGGAGGAACGCGAAAAAGGTTGCTGGAGAGATAGCTCAATCCCAGGGCTGCGAACAGAAGAATTGCGATCCACTCCAGCCCGCGCGGCGTCCACCGCAGCCACCACACGATGAAGAGGATGATGACCAGAATTTGCAGCAGGGCGAAGAGGATGAGGGAGATGGACATGGGAATATCGCGCAAGCGGCTGACGCTCCGCGTCAGGGTTGGCAGCTTGTAATGGGCTCGGTCATGCGCGGGGCGATGGTGCGGGCATCGCTGCCATGCACCCAGACGTTGCTGGTCAGATCAACGCCCGGCGCTTCCAGCCAGAAGCTCCAGTGATGCGCGGGATCTCGGGCCAATGAGACGTCGATGTCGTTGAAGTCGTAGATCGTGTACCGGAAGCCGTCGCCCTGAACCTGGCGGGGTTTCCCCACCGCCAGCCGCCTTCCGATCTGGTTGTCTAATGCGCCGATGAGCCATACGCGCGGGGGAAGATCGTCCGTCGAAAGGGTTTGCAGCGAGTCTCGCTGAAAGAGCGCTGCGCTGACATTGACCAGGTTGGCGTCCTGGGGTGCGGCGTAGCGTCCGGTTGCGTCGTGGGGCCAGACCACGAGGATGCGCCCGTCCACCTCGGTGACGCCGGCCGGCGCGACGCCGGTGGGCTGCGGCGGTTCGGGCAGCAGGGTGCGGGCGTCCGCTGCATGGATCCAGATGGAAGCGTGGCTCTGGGCCAGGCCAGGAGCCACCCGGGCCATGTAAATCAATTGATGACCGGGGTCATTCGTCCAGGTTACATCCAGGTCGTTCATCACCCAGAAGGGAAAGGGATGCCCTTCTACATTGCGATGCTCCGCCAGATCGATGCGCCGCAAGGGCTCGGCGTCCCGGGCGACGAACACATCGACGTTGGGCGACCAGGCGCAAGGAGGCGGCTCCAGGCTGTGATCCCGATAGACGCGCAAGCCCAAATTGGCCTGCCGGGCTTTGGTGATGGGGGCAAAATCGTGGGGCCAGAGGATTTCTATGCGGGCGTCCACGTCTTCGGGGGGGGCGGTGGGAGCGGGCTGCGGGCGACGCCAGAAGACGCCAGCGTTGGAGGTTCCGGCCATTACGCCTGCGGGCCCCCGGGTGAAGGAGAGGATGAGTGTGTCGCCCAGATCATCAGTGACGTCTTCCCACAATGCGCCGTTGTTCAGGCTGCGATAGACGCCGCCGCCATCGCGGCTGGCCCACCACAGGCCGTTCTGGTCATCCATGAAGAGCGTCAGGATGTTGGGAGCCGTCGCCTTTTCGGGGGAGCTGCCGCGCCAATGGACGGGCGCGGGGATGCCTTTATCCCGGCGTTCCCAGGTCTCGCCCCCATCCACCGAGACGAAAATCCCCTCCCAGGGCGCGGTGAGCGTCAAAAGCCCGGCCTGATGGGGATGTGCGGATAGTGATATGGCTCCTTTGACAGGCAGTACGCCGGTTTGATGCCATCTGGCGCCCGCGTCGCGGGAGCGCCACATCACCCAATCGCCGTCATCGCCGTAGGCGACGAGAAAGACGTCGCCGCCAGCATCGACGGTGACGGCGATGACGCCGCTCTTCTCGAAAATGGGCGTCCAGGAATCGCCTTTGTCGGTGGAGCGCTGTAATCCTTTGGCCGTGGCGAGGTAGAGGTCCGGGCCGGATGGATCGGCGGCCAGGCCCAGGGGATAATGATCGAGGGAGCGCTGTAGCCAGGAATAGCCGTCGTTGTCGGTGCGGGCGAAGCCTTTATCGGTGAGAGCGAAGAACACACGGGGATCGCCCGGATGCGCGAATAGCTGGCGCAGGTGGGCGCCTTCGAGGCCGCGACGGGCGGGCATCCAGGTGACGCCGCCATCGTCGCTGCGCCACAGCGGTTGGATCATGTCGTCCGCGGGCAAAGAACCGCCATTCAACGCCATGATGACGGTTCGTTCGCCAGAAGACGCGACCAGCTGGCTGATGTGGCTGGCCGCCGGAAGTCCCTGGGTGATGGCGTCCCAATCGCTGCCCGAAGTGGACGTCCGCCAGACGCCGCCCGCACCGGCGACGATCCAGCGGCCCTTGCGACGCGGGTGGAAGATGATATCTCGCATCGAAACGCCCGAGAGGGCTGCTGCGGCCGAACGCCAGGCTATCCCGCCATCGGGCGAGAGCCACAGACCGCTGTCGGTGAGGAGCAAGAGCCGTCGCCGCACCAATGGGTCCACGGCAAGGCGCAGGGGAATTGGTTCGGCCTGGGGGTTGGAGCCGGGAAGCTGGGTGAATGCAGCGGGCTGACGTTGCCATGTCTGGCCGCTATCCAGCGAGATGAAGCTGAGCAGTTGATGATGGTCATCCGCCAGCCGCACGCGGCGCACCAGATACAGGCGTCCGCGCTGGGTGGGATCGGCGGCGATGACGACTTCTCCCGCCGTTGCGGCTTCCTTTGGCAGGGGCAGTTTGGCCCGACGCCAACTGAATCCGGCGTCATTGCTGATCAACAGGCCGCCAAAGGTTGTTGCATACAGATGATTGCCGTCGAAGGGATCGGCCAGGATGTCGGTGATGCGCACCGAGAGATCGTCCGAATAAGCCTGTATCCGCCGGTGGCTCCAGTTGTGGCCGCCATCTTCGCTGGTGTAAAGATGGGTGGCGGGGTGGCGGGTGGCGTCTCGGGCCAGCAAATGCAGGCGGCCGCGGGTGTCTTGGGTGAGGCCAATGACCTGTTGGTTGATAAAGTTGGGGATGAGTGCGGGACGCCAGGTGCGTCCGCCGTTATCGCTGCGCCACAAACCGTTGCTTTCCGTCCCCACCCAGATCACCGAATCGCCGTTATCGGAAAAAATTCTCGTCACGGTTGGTTTTAGCCCGGCCAGATCGTTGGAGGCGGGTTGCCAATGTTCGCCGCCATCGACGCTGAAGTAGGGGGCCCAACTGTCTGAAGGCTGTCCCTGCATCGTTTGGGTCTGATCGGGGTTGCGCATGACGCTGTTGCTGACGAATGCGAACAGGAAGTCGGGCGATGCAGGATCGGCGGCGAGATGCGTGACGAAGGCAACCGGGCCGCCAGAAGCCTGCCACGCGCCGGAATCCTGAGAGAATGCTATCCCTGGTAGTAAAAAC
The DNA here is from genome assembly GCA_026992375.1 of Anaerolineae bacterium. Taxonomy (GTDB): domain Bacteria; phylum Chloroflexota; class Anaerolineae; order J102; family J102; genus M2005. The sequence goes on along the minus strand of JALXAF010000497.1, from coordinate 2,904 downwards.
AACGCCCCCAATAATGCAACCCAGCGGACGGAGTGCGAGATCATGATCCAGGAACGGTGACCTGAACAACGCATGGCGGCGGGAAGTTGCCGGTGTTATCGACGACCACCAACCGGATGTTGTATTGCCCAGGTGGGACTGTTGCCGGGTCGAAGGAGCCCAACGCGCCATTGGCTACGGGAGACTCGCCGCCCGCAAACCAGTGCCACTGGTCGGGCGCGCCGGCGCTGCTCCATTCCAGCTTGTAGAACTGGAAGTTGGGAATGTTGGCGACGCCGGTGATGGTAGTTGGCCCGGTCAAGACTTGTCCCACTCCAGGGGAGTTGATGATCACGCCGGCCGTAGGGCAGGCGGGCGGAGCGATCTGGGGTGTGGGCGTGGCTTTTGGACGCGGGGGCGGCTTGCGCGTGGGGCGCGGCTTCAGGGTGGGCGTGGCCGTGGGCGTGGCTGTGGGCGGCGGTGGTGTAGGCGTGGGCGTATCGATGAGCACCAGGATGTCGGGCGTGGCTGTGCCCTGTGGCAATGCGGTTTCGATCTCCGGCAAGAGAAGGTTGGCGGCGGCCCAGGTCGCCCCCAAAATCAACAAAAGGGTGATGGCCACGCCAAAAAGGCGATAGAGCCGGGCCATGGCCACTTCCCGTTCCAGGGGGAAGATGGCGGAACGCCGCTCGCGCCGCAGTTTGAGGGCCCGGTAGAGAAAGTAAATGCCGGCGATCGCGACAGCGCCATAGATGAACCGGGCGTTATCGGCCAGAAATTGCAAAAAAACTGTCATAAGGGTGTGTTATCCCAAATGAGAGCAAAACTCAGGCGACTTCGTCCCATCGGCGCAAAATGCCGCGCAATAAGCCACTCATGCGAGGAACCAGCACCTCCCCAGCCTCCAACACTTCTTCGTGACTGGTGACGCGGGGCGTGTCGATGGTGTCGATGGCCTCATTGGTGATGCCCGAGAAGCCCAGAACGCGCATGCCGCCGTGTCGGGCGACCAGGGATTCGTTGGTGGTGGACATGCCGGTGGCATCCGCGCCGATGATGCGTAACATCCGCACTTCGGCCGGAGTCTCGAATGCAGGGCCGGAAAGACCTGCATAGACGCCGCGGCGCAGCGTGATTCCCATCTTTTCGGCGACGTCGATGGCCAATTCGCGCAGCCGTCGATCATAGAGGGTGGACATATCGGGGAAGCGCGGGCCCAGTTCAGGATCATTGGGCCCCATCAGGGGATTGTTCCCCACCATCCCCAGGAAATTGATCTGATCCTCGATGAGCATGATGTCCCCGGTCTTGAAGTCTGGATTGAGGCCGCCTGCGGCGTTGGTCAAAATCAGCACCTCTACGCCAAAGGCCCGCATCACCCGCACGGGGAAGGTGACCTCCTCCATGGTGAAGCCCTCGTAGAAATGCACGCGGCCTTGCATCACCATGATGGTTTGGTCTTCCAGATGACCCACCACCAGACGTCCCTTGTGGCCTTCGACGGTGGAGCGAGGGAAGTGGGGGATATCGGCGTAGGGGATGATGTCCGCGTTTTCGATAGCATCGGCGAACTCTCCAAAGCCAGAGCCTAACACCAAACCTATGCGGGGCCGATGGCGGGTGCGTTGAGCGATGTAGTCAGCGGCGGCTTGAAAATCCTGGCGAGAAAATTGTTTGGTTTTCATAAAATGGTCGATATTGCAAAAGGATGTTTTTACGTCTCAATGACGAGCGTAGCGAAGGAAAGTTCCTCGCATTTTGGCGCGAAGTGCGAAGGAGATCGATGTCAGGCGCGAGGGTGCGTTTCGTCATACACCTCGCGCATGTGGTCGGGCGTCACCTGTGTGTAGATCTGGGTCGTCGAGATGTTGGCGTGCCCCAACATCTGTTGCACCGCCCGCAAATCCGCTCCGCCCCGCAGCATGTGCGTAGCGAAAGAGTGGCGCAGGGTGTGGGGCGTTACGTTCTCTTTGATGCCCACCTCTTGCACATAGCGCTTGATGATCAGCCATAATCCCTGTCGGGTGAGGCGGGTGCCGCGGCGATTGAGGAAAAGTGCAGGCTCGTCGTTATGTTCCCCCAGCAGTTTGGGCCGTCCTTCGTTTATATAGGCTGCCAGCGCTTCGCGCGCCCGGTCGTAGATGGGCAAGACGCGCTCTTTGTTGCCCTTGCCCACACAGCGCACGACGCCATCTTCCAGATTCACGTCATCGACGTTGAGGGCCACGAGCTCGCTGACCCGGAGGCCCGTGGCGTACAGCAATTCCAGCATGGCCCGATCGCGCAAGGAGGAGGGGGAATTGCCAGAGGGCGCGGCCAGCAGCCGATCCACCTCCTCAGCCGGGATGGTGGCGGGGAGATGTTTTTCGGCCCGGGGCGTTTCCATATCCTTGGCGGGACTGGATGTGATGTGTCCTGTGTTTTCCAGGAATTTGAAAAATGATTTGACCGCTGCGACCTTGCGGGCAACGGTGCTTGAGGCGTACTCCCGCTCTTTCATTTCCAGGATGTAGGAAACGATGTGATCTCGCGTTACATTCCCCCACCCGCGCGGGCGTTCATCGGGCGGCAACTGCTGTAGAAAAATGAGAAATTGATTGAGATCGTTTTGATAAGCGGCCAGAGTATTGTTGGAGTAGCCTTTTTCGGCCTCCAGATACTCGAGAAATCGATTTATTTGATCCTGCATGAATACATCCTCCGCGAGAGGGCGCTTTTGGAAATGTGGTGGCTCGACAGCTATTCTAGCATAACTTTGCATAAATGAACAAGATGCAGTCGCAAAGGGATAATGTATTAGTTTGGCTGTACGGGGCAATAAAAGATACGCTGCACTTGCCAGGTCCGCCGCATCCCAGGCGCTAATTTGTTGCGCTCTCCCGCAAAAGAGGGTCTTGCTGTTGGCAATGGCGAACGAGGCGCCTA
>JALXAF010000496.1 GCA_026992375.1 Anaerolineae bacterium | reverse complement strand
CTACTAAGGTAGGCCTGCTGAGCCAACGTTCAAGACAGCGTTCGTCAGTTTTGCAGCCTTGGCCGCTGGACTTGGCCCCCACCCCGGCCCTCCCCCGCCAGTCGCTTCGCTCCTTTGCAGGGGAGGGAGCCGCTGGTTTGCAAAATTTTTTGCAGACGGAGAGGTCTTCTCCCCCCGCTTGCGGGGGGAGCGAGGGGGGGGCTTGTCTCCAAACCAAATTTGAAATTGCTGGAGCCCGAGTTATGAACATCGGCAAAATACTCCGGTCATAGGCACGGGGCGCTTCGCGCCCGCCGCCAGCGCCGGGGGATGAAGTCCCCCGGCTAGAAACAGCGCCCCTGCGGGGCTAGCCGGATTTATCCAGCGCTGTTTTGTAGCCCGGCGACTTCATTGCCGGGCGGGCGTGGCGAACGCCATGATGACAGATCTAATTTGTGAACATTCATGCAATCCGCCCGGCATCTCACCCCCTAAAATCCAAAAGACCTCCTCTTTTTTCCTTTGCGGCCTGCGGCTTTGCGTGAGACATTTTCTTGGCCTGCGGGCCAGGATTCCATTGATAAGGTGTTATTAGCCCCATGCCCGAAGACACTCTCAGAGGATTTCCCGGTTTCGCCGCTGGCCGCGACCAACTCATCCCCGTGCCCGGCGCGTTCTTCGGCGAGATCCTGCCCATGGTGGATGATCTGGCCGAGCTCAAGGCCATTCTCTACACGTTCTGGAAGCTGGCCCAGGGCAGCGGCGACGTGCGCTACATCCGCCTGGACGACGCGCTGGCCGATCTGGTCTTTCTGGCGGGCATGGGCGAGACGCCCGAGGAGCAGCAAGCCGCCACGAGAGAAGCCTTCGCCCGAGCCGCGCAGCGGGGCGTGCTCATCGAAATCCAGGTGAAGCGCGGCCCCCGAACAGAAATCTGGTATTTTCTCAACTCGCCCAAGGGCCGCCAGGCGGTCGCGCGGCTGCGCAAGGGCGATTTTCGCGGCCTCATTCACGATATCGACGACGTGGTGGTGGGCCTTGAAAAAGAACGCCCCAACGTCTTCCTGCTTTACGAACAGAACATCGGCATGGTGACGCCAATGGCCGCCGAAAGGCTGCGGCAACTGGAACGAGACTATCCCGAAGCGTGGATTTACGACGCGTTTAGCCTGGCCGTGGAACGCAACGCCCGCAACCTGGCCTACATCCATCGCATTCTCAAGAACTGGGCCCAAAATGGCAAAGACACCCCCGCACAACCTGGACGATCTCTTAGACCAGATCACGACGCAGATGCAGAGAAACCCGATGAACCCGGACTCTTCATCCACGAATGAGCCGGAGCGGGCGCAAACGGGCCTTGGCGACCCCAACTGCCCCATTTGCCACGGCTATGGCTTTTATGTGAAGGACGTTCCCTTGGGGCATCCCGATTTCGGCAAGGCCGTGATCTGCGACTGCGCCCGCCCCAAAATCCAGGCCAAGCGCAAGCGACAGATGAACGCCCTGGGCAGCATGGAGCTGCTCACGCGCATGACCTTCGAGAGCTTTCATCCCGAAGGCATCGGGCTCACAGCCGAGCGGCGCAAGACTGTGCGCGCGGCATTCGAGGCGGCCCGGCGTTTCGCCGAAACCCAGCGGGGATGGCTGCTGTTTTCGGGCGGCTACGGCGTGGGCAAAACCCACCTGGCCGCAGCCATCGGCAACGAGGTCATCCGGCGCGGAGGCGAGGCCCTGTTCATCCTCGCACCCGATCTGCTGGATCATCTGCGGGCCACCTTCGCGCCCAACAGCCCCGAGACCTACGATGAACTTTTCGACCGGCTAAAGAACACGCCCCTGCTCATTCTGGACGATCTGGGAGCAGAGAGCGCCACGCCCTGGGCCCAGGAGAAGCTCTTCCAGTTGCTCAACCATCGCTACTTGCGGCGTTTGCCCACGGTCATCACCACCAACCGCCCCCTTTCGGCCCTCGAGGCTCGCATCCGCTCCCGCCTGATGGATGTGGATCTGGTGGAGCATCACCGCATCCTGGCCGCGGATTATCGCGGGGGCGGCTACATCGACCATTTGGTGGAGCTCAGCGAGCTGGACCTGCACGAATTCCAGACCTTCGAGAATTTCGTCATCCCCGGCACAGGACGCCAGGACATCATCAGCAACCTCACCAACGCCCGCAACGCGGCCTGGCAATTCGCAGAAGCGCCCCAAGGCTGGCTCACCTTCATCGGCAAATCGGGCGTGGGCAAGACCCACCTGGCCGCGGCCATCGCCAACCATGTGCGCCGCGCCCAGCCCGAAGTCCTGTTCATCTCCATGCCCCGGCTGATGGATTTTCTGCGGGCGGCCATGGCCCCCAACGCCAGCCTCTCCCTCATGGTGCGATTCGAGCAGATCAAGGAAGCGCCCCTGCTGATCCTCGACGACCTCAGCCCCAGGATGAGCTCGGTGTGGGCCGCGGAAAAGCTCTTCCAGCTCATCGATTATCGCTATCTCACGCGCAAGCCCACGGTCTTCACCATCACCACAGCGGATAAAGACCTGAAAGAGCTGCAAAACAGCGCGCCGCGCATCTTCACCCGCCTGGGCGATGACTCTCTCAGCCAGATTTATTTGATCAAAGCGTCGGGACGGCCGCGCGGCCAGCGCCGACTCGCATGAACAAAGCCCTGGAGAGATTCAGGCGCTACAGGGATTGCCCCGCGATGTAAGCTTCCATCTGATCCAGCAGGAAAGCCTGGTCCTCGATGACGGCCTTGACCACATCGCCGATGGAGATCAGCCCCACCACTTTGCCCTCCGCCACCACCGGCAGATGACGAATATGATGCTCCGTCATGCTGGCCATGCACGCGTCGATGGGCTGATCCGGCGAGATGGTCTTGACATCCTTCGTCATGATCTCGCTGACGGGCGTGTCGTGAGACGTCCGCCCGTGGAGGATCACCTTGCGGGCGTAATCCCGCTCAGATAAAATCCCAACAAGCTGGTCCCCATCCATCACCAGCACCGAGCCGATGTTTTTATCCGCCATCAGCTTCAACGCATCGAAAACGGTGGCGTCGGGCGGGACAGCCCAGATCTGAGCACCCTTGGACTGGAGGACATCTTTCACTCTGGTTTTCATGGCTTCCTCTCCTGGTGTAATAGACGCTATCGGAAATAAGAAAGCTGTTGCTCACATCTGGCAACATGCTGCTGTTAGCGGAGAGCAAAGATTAATGAACAATGATTAAAGGCTAAGCCAGCGTGATTTCCACTTCAATCATTACTCATCAATCATTGATCCGGACGCATTGGAGCAGAAGGCTGAAAAGCCACCTCGCTGCAGGTTGTTTCCAACAATGTCTGATAACGATTGGGCCGGGATTGTAATGACGCATCCTGAAATAACGCCGGTTGATATGTTCAAGATGACTGATTGCTATTATGATACAAAAGCGACTTTTCTTCAACCCCATTTTGATGGCGCCCCCAAGCGAATGTCTTTCACACGCTGCTCGACGATGACGCACGCGCGGCGAAAAGCGCTTGGGATGCACGCTTCAACTCACAACACAAAGAGGTATTCTCATGGCAGATGATCTTCTCAATTCCATGCTGAGCGGTTCCAATGACGATGACAGCGAGGGCGGCCTAAGCGATCTGCTGGGCGCGGCGACTTCTGCGCCCGGCGCAGCCAAAGGCGCGGACGCAGATTCGCTGGGCGGTCTGGCGGGGATGCTGGGCGGCGGGGGCGGCGGTCTTGGCGGCATGTTGGGCGCGCTCGCTGGCGGCGGAGGCGGCGGTCTTGGCGGCATGTTGGGCGCGCTCACCGGCGGCGCCGGCGGCATGGATATGTCGCAACTGCCCATGGTGGGCCCCATCATCTCCTCCCTGGCCGAAAAATTCGGCATTCCCCCGGCCCAGGCCAGTGCGTTGGTCGCCAGCGCCCTCACCATGCTCATGTCGCAGATGAACCGGCCGGACGCCCCGCGCATGGAAGAGATAGACATCGGCGAGATGGCCGAGCGCGCGCCCGACCAGTCGGACATCATCGCCCAGGCCGCGCAGGAATCGGGCCTGGATGAGGAGCAGGCCGCCGCGGGCGTGCAAGAGGCCCTAAAGATGCTGGCCGAAGCGGCGCAGTGAGACGTGATGCGTAATGCGTAATGCGTGAGTTGACCGCTGAGCGTGGCCTCAACGGTAGACCATCCGTCATTCGAGGGAGCGCAGCGACCGAGAAATCCCCCTGCAAGCCAGGAGATTCCTCCTCCCCGCGGTCGTAGGAATGACGTAACAAAGGATTTTCATTGGCATCGGCGGGCGACACGCCCATGAAGCCTGCGTTCTATTTACCGAGGCATCCCCATGTCTGAAAACGAAAAACGCACCATCCGCGCCAGGCGACGACGGCGCACCTCATCATCGGCCCCGCGCGAACAGGCCGTAGCCCCCACCCGAGATCGCAGGCCCGCGCCCCGGCCCGCAGCGCCGCCCCCGCGGCCTCCTTCTGGCTCGGGCGGAGGAGGCTTCTCCCCGAGGCCGCCATCGGGCGGCGGCACCATGCCCGGCGGCTGCGGCGGCAAGATCGGCTGTCTGATCATCGGGGCGATCTTGCTGCTGCTTCTCCTCTTCATGCTGCCCAAGCTGTTAGGCGGCGGAGCGCCCTCCCGGCCCGATTATCAACAGCCGCCCGCGCAGCAGCCCACCCAGCAGCCCCAGCGCGCCACCGCCACGCCCCGACCAGCTCCCACCGTGGCCGTAGCCACGCCCCAGGCGGCCAGCGGCGCGGGCGACACCTGGTTGGTCATGCTCTACCAGGACGCGGATGACAAAATCCTAGAAAAAGATATCGACATCGATCTGAACGAGGCCGAGCGCGCGGGCTCTAGCGAGCGGGTGAAAATCGTCGCCCAGTTGGATCGCTACCGCAGGGGCTTTCGCGGGGATGGTGACTGGACTTCCACCAAACGCTTTTATGTCACTTTCGACCCCGACCTCAATCGCCTGGCCTCGCGCGAAATCCAGGATATTGGCGAAGCCAACATGGCGGACGGCGACACCCTGGTGGACTTTGTGCAATGGGCCGTGCAGAACTATCCCGCCGACAAATACATCCTCATTCTCTCGGATCATGGCATGGGCTGGCCCGGCGGCTGGTCGGACCCCACCGCCCGCGGCCGCGGGCCCGACGACATTCCCCTGGCCTCAGCCCTGGGTGATCACCTCTATCTCACCGAGCTGGATCGGGCGCTGGCGAAAATCCAGCAGACCACGGGCATCGAGCAATTCGAGCTCATCGGGCTGGACGCCTGCCTGATGGCCCACGCCGAAGTGTTTGCAGCCCTGCAGCCCTACGCCCGCTACGCGGTGGCTTCGCAAGAGACGGAGCCCGCGGTGGGCTGGGCCTACGCAAGCTTCCTGCGCGACCTGCTGAAAAATCCCGACATGGACGGGAGCGAACTGGGCCAGGAGATCGTCCGCACCTACATCCAGGACGATCAACGCATCGTCGATGACAGCGCCCGGGCCGACATGGTCGGTCGCCGCGGGATCACGGCCCGGCAGGTGGCGCAAAAGATGGCGGATGGGGCCACGCTTTCGGCCGTGGACTTGCAGGCGTTTCCGGGCCTGATGGACGCGCTCAACCAATTGTCCTTCGCATTGCAGAGAGCAAACCAGAAAGCCGTGGCCAAGGCCCGCAGCTACGCCCAATCCTATACCAGCGTCTTCGGGCGCAACGCCCGCCCCTCCTATCTCGATCTCGGCAACTTCGTGCGCATCCTGCAGCGCGAGGTCAAAGACCAGGCGGTGCAAGAGGCGGCGGATGCGGTGCTGGCTGCGCTGGATAGGACGGTGGTGGCCGAAACCCACGGGCGCAACAAGCCCGGCTCCAACGGCGTCTCCATCTACTTCCCCAACTCGGATCTCTACTTCAACCGGGTGGCGGGCGGCCCATCTTATGAGATGACCGCAGATCGCTTCGCCCGCGCGTCCCTGTGGGACAACTTCCTGAACTATCACTACACCGGGCGTCGATTCGAAAACAAGCCTGACGCCCCCCTGCCCACGATTGGGCCCAAAGAGGCCAAGGCTCCGGGCGCAGGCAAGATCCAGGTCTCGCCCATCCGCCTCTCCGCCCCCACCGCGTCCGCTGGCAAGCCGGTGGTCATCAGCGCCGACATCACGGGCGAGAATCTGGGTTACATCTACATTTTCACCGGCATGTTGGATAAACAGGCCAACGCCCTCTTTGTGGCCGATATGGATTACCTGGAAAGCGGCCAGGACCGCACCGTGGACGGCGTCACCTATCCCGATTGGGGCGAGGGCGAATTCACCCTGGAATTCGAGTGGGAGCCGCTGTTCTTCGGCATCAACGACGGCCAGTACACCGTGACCGCGCTCTTCTCGCCCCAGCGCTACGGCGCCAGCTACGAAGAGGCCGTTTACACGGTGGATGGCATTTACACCTACGCCGACGGCGAGCAGCGCTACGCGCGGCTTCACTTCGATAACGGCACGGGCCAGTTGAAGCAGGTCTTCGGCTACACCGACAAGGATTTCACTGGAGCCGCCCGCGAGATTCTGCCCCAGCCGGGCGATCAATTCACCGTGCTGGAAAAATGGTTCGATCTGGATAAGAATGGCCGGATGACGGGCGTCGCGTCGGAGCAAGGTGGAACCATCACCTTTGGCGACGCGCCCATCGAATGGCGCGAGCTGGACGCGCCGCAGGGCGAATATCAGGTCGGCTTCGTCATTCAGGATATGGACGGCAACACCCAGCCGGTCTACGCCAGCATCACCGTGAAATAAACCGTTGGCTTTCCTGAAAAAACCTTCCCACGGAGGCACAGAACGCACGGAGGAAGAAAAAGATGAAATTTGGAGAGAAATATCTCTGTGAACTACCATTATTTTCTCCGTGACCTCCGTGTCTCCGTGGTGAAACAATCTTTTTACGGTGGAGCCAACCATTCCCCCTTACACTTTCATCCCCCACTTCATTCCCCCGCCACCCCGCAGAGACTTAGTTGCGCCACAGCGGGGTTACGCATTCACAAGGAGATGCGCACCATGAGAACACGCTTTCCTAAACCGCTTGCGATCATAGCCATCATTTTATTGCTGGCGATGGGCATCACAGGCTGCGCCACCATCGAGCAGCAGCCAGGCCCGGCGGCCGAGACGCCGGTGGGCGGGCCAGTAGGCGCCAAACAAGGCGAGCAGCCCCCCATCCCCACCGAAACGCCCGTCACGCCCATCTCGCCAGAGAAGGCCCAAAACCTGTGGCAATCCATCCAGGAAAAAGGGAAAATGGTCGTCGGCGTTTCCAGCGGCTATCCGCCTTTCGTCTATCACACGCCCGAAGGCCAACTAAACGGATTTGACATCGCTCTGATGAAAGAGATAGGGAAGTCGCTGGGCGTCGAAGTCGTTTTCCAGGACGCGCCCTTCGACCAGTTGCTGAACAAGGTGCAGGCGGGCGAAGTGGATGCAGCCATTGGCGCTATCGCCATCACCCCCGCTCGGCAAGAGAAAGTCGCCTTCACCGCCCCTTATCTGCAAGGGGATGTGGCGCTGCTGGCCAATGCAGACGCGAATCTGCCTCCCCTCCAGCAGGTGGAAGACCTGGCGAAACTCAAGGTGGGCGCCGAGACCGGGACCGACTTTGCAGACTGGCTGCGAACCCAGGTCGAAAATGGCGCGCTGCCCCAGGAGAACATTTATCTCTACCCCACCATTGGTCAGACCGTCGAAGCCCTGGTGGATGACGTCGTGGATGTGGTGCTGGTGGATGCGTTCACAGCGGAAGACCTGGCCCGACAGACCCGGGGCAAACTCCAATTGCTGAACAGACGTGGCAAGGTGCTGCTCACCTACAAGCCGCTGACGGATATGCCATTGCAGGGCGTGGAATGGGTGCTGACCACCTACGCCGACGACGAGGGCAATCAACTGCCCACGCTCTCGAGTGCGCCCATCACCGCCACCATCGCCAACGCGGTCATCAGCGGCAACGCCGGCTGCAACAGCTATTCGGCGGACCTGCAGATCAACGCCTCCGACATCACCGTCACCACCCCCGTCACCACCCGCAAATCATGCGAGGAACCGGCGGGCGTCATGGACCAGGAAGACCAGTTCCTGAAAGACCTGATCAACGCCGCCACCTATCACATCGAGGGCGATACGCTGATGTTCCGGGATAAAGAGGGGACGCTGCTGCTGGTCTTCAAGGCCCGCCCCGAGATCGATCTGACCAACGTCACCTGGAATCTGTACGCCTACGGCGCTCTCTCCCAGCCTCGGACCGTGCCCGAAAGCGTCGACGTCACCCTGGATATCAACGAGGATAGCGAAGTTTCGGGCTCGTCGGGATGCAACGACTACGCGGGGAAAGCCACCATCGATGGCGCCTCCGTCACCTTCGAGCTGGGCGCGGCCACGATGAAAGCCTGCGATCCCACCACCAACGCGGTGGAAACCACTTATCTGAGTGCGCTGGCTGGCGTGGGGCGAGGGGAGATCAACCAGGATCAGCTTATCCTCTACTACAACGGCGGCCTGGATGCGCTCAAGTTCCGGGCGCAGCGCAAAAACCCGCTGCAATTCACCAACTGGCAATTGATGACCTTCGGCCCGCCCGACAAGGGCAAGGCCCCTCTTGCCACCACACAACTGATTGCGCTCTTTGGCCAGAAGAAGATGACAGGCTCGGCCGGATGTAATCGTTTCAACACCACCTACCAAGTCAAGGGCAACAAGATCAAGATCGGAAACATCGCGCTAACGCGAAAGCTGTGCCCCGACGACAAAGTCAACAAACAAGAGGGGGCGTATGTGAAGAACCTGCGCGCGGCCCGCAAATATCGATTTATTGGCGTCAGCGTGGCGACCAGCGGCCTTTATCAGCAGGCATACGCCATCGCCGCGCCGCCGGGCGCTGAAGAGCTGTTGAACAACCTGAACAACGCGCTGGCCCAGTTAGAACAGGACAAGACCATCGAAGCGCTGAGCCAGCGTTATCTGCCCATCCCGCCCGTGGCCGGGGCCCCCATCGAGACGCCCGCTCCTGGCTGCACCGATAAACTCAAGTGGGTCGCTGACATCACCTATGACGACCACAACATGCGGAAGCCCCCCATCGTCGATCCAGGCGCCCCCTTCCAGAAAGTATGGCGGGTGAAGAACGCAGGCGATTGCACCTGGACCACCGACTATTATTTGGACTTTGCACATGGCAATCGGCCCGGAGCTGACATGTCGGGCGGACGCAGCTATATCGATAAGGAAGTGAAGCCGGGCGAGACCTATGATCTCAAGCTGGACCTCATCGCTCCGGTGGAGCCGGGCGTGTATCAGGGCTTCTGGAACCTGCACAACGACCGTAACCAACCCTTCGCACAACTGTGGGTGGGAATCAAGGTTCCTGCGCCCGAAACGCCCATCCCCACTCCCACCCCGACTCCCACAGCCACGCCTTCTCCCATCGTGCAGTTCACCGCAGATCACACCCACATCCAGGCGGGCTCATGCACAACCCTCTACTGGGACACCCAGAACGTGACCCAGGCTTACTTGTTCGAGGAAGGCGAAGACTGGCAGAGCAAAGAAGTTCCCCAGCAAGGCAGCCAACAGGTTTGCCCGGACCAGACTACCACTTATAACCTGGGCGTTGTGCTGGAAGATGGCAGCCGCAGCATCAGCAGCCTGACCATCCAGGTTTCAGCCATCACGCCGCCGCAGATCGTCAGTTTTACCAGCACCCCCCAAAACAGCGTGACACTCGGCCAACCCGTGACCCTGTACTGGGATGTGCGGGGCGATGTCCTGCGGATCAGCGTATGGGCCAATGACGCGCCCTTACTGAGCAACGCGCCCGCCTACGGCTCTCTCATCGATTACCCCCGTCACACAGGCCAGGTGCAATACACAATCCAGGCCCAGGGCCCCGGCGGAACCAGCGTCAACGAGATCGTCATCCAGGTGGAGGCTGAACAGCCCACGCCCGCTCCCACCAAGACGCTGGTTCCGCCCACCGAGACTCCCGTCCCGTCGACAGAGACACCTGCCC
>JALXAF010000495.1 GCA_026992375.1 Anaerolineae bacterium | reverse complement strand
CGAGAATGCGCCGCCGGGCGTGTATTTCGTGGAAATCGGCGTCTACCATCCCGACACGGGCCGCCTGTCCGTGAACTTCAGCGACAAGGGCGTGGTTTTGGGCCAGGTGCGGGTGCAGTAGCGCGTCTGAAGCGCCCGAACTCCTTGTTGAATTTTTCCTCGCCGCAACGTACAATACAGCAACCGGCGTGATGCGTTAATTCGTAATTCGTGAGATAGTTACGCATCACGCATCACGCATCAGGTTCAGGCGTTGACCAGGTGAGACGTCGGGCCAACGCCTGTCTCAAGTGCGTTGCACTTCAAACGCATGACATTCCGCTCTCGCTTTGGCCCGCAGCCCAAAAGGCCGCGGCGACTCTTGCTCACCTTTTGAGAATGGTAACCGCTCTCCTGGCCCTGGCAGCCGTCACCCTCACCCTGTTCGGCGTCTGGCATCTGCCCGAGACCGCAACACACCCCTTTGCGCCCTGGCTGACCCTGGCGGGCGCGGCCCTGGGCGTGTACGCGTTCTGGCGCATCGAGCGGGATTGGCCGCCGCCCGAAGAGCCGCGCGAAGAGCGTATGCGCACCCAGGGAACGCGTCGCAAGGCGGCGCTCGCGCTGTTTTGGGGCGGATTTTTCGTCACCCTCGCCGCTTTGTGGGCCATCTGGCGGCAGCCCTTCGCCTGGAACCAGGCGCTGACATGGGCCGCGGGGCTCATCCTCATGGCCGTCGGCGCGTCGCAGATCACCGGCTGGCGCGCGGATCGCTTCGACGAGCCCGGACCCAAACCAGACCCCGTTTATCTCGGGCACAAGCTGGGCGTGGCCCGGGTGCAGAACGCGGGTGAGCAGGCGAAGCCTGCAACGCGTCGTCCGCAACGCACCGGCGCATCGCTCACTGCCCGCCTCAACCTCCTCTACTATCCCCGGCCCAAGCCCTGGCAAGAAGCCCTGCTGGTGGTCATCATCCTCAGCATCGCCATGTGGTTTCGGCTGAATCATATCGGGCAGATGCCCCCGGGCGTGTTCATCGACGAAACCAACGCGGCCCTGGACGCGCTGCACACCCTGGAGGGACGGGCCGACAGCCTTTTTGGCGTGGGCTGGTACGAAACGCCCAACGGCTTCATCTACCTGCAAACCCTGTTCTTTCGTCTGCTGGGAACAACCTTCGCCGCAGTCAAGCTGCAATCGATTTTGCCCGGTGTGCTGACGGTGCTGGCACTGTATTTTTTGGCCCGGGAAATGTACGGCCCCTACCCCGCTCTTCTCACCGCCACCTTTCTGGCCTTCAATCGCTGGCATGTCAACATGAGTCGCTGGGGCTGGAATGAGGTTTATCCGCCCCTGATGCAGGTGTTGTCCCTCTTTTTCATCATGCGGGCGGTGCGGCGGCGTTCGTTGGGGGATTGGGCCGTGGCCGGGCTCGTTCTGGGGTTGGGCATGTACACCTATCTCAGCATCCGCATGGCCGTGCTGGTCATCTTCATCTATCTGGGCTATCGCGCCCTGGTGGATAAGAGTTTTTTGCGGCGCAACTGGCAGGGCGTGGCCTTGTTCGCGTTGATGTATGCGGTCACCTTCGCTCCCCTGGGATTCACCTACGCCAAAAATCCCTTCACCCTCCTCAATCGCACCCGGCAGGTGAGCATTATGAACGACGTGCAGGCTGCCGATAGCCTGCAACCCCTGCTGGAATCGACGAAGCGTCATTTGCTGATGTTCGATGTGGCGGGCGATCGCAATCCCCGGCACAACCTGCCCGGCAAGCCCATGCTGGATCCCATCACCGGCGCCTTTTTCCTGCTGGGCGCGGCTTGGTCGCTGTGGCGATGGCGAGATCATCGGCGAGGGCTAGTCATCATCTGGGTGGGGATCACCCTGCTGGGCGGGATTTTGTCCCGGCTGGGCGAGGCTCCTCAGGCCTATCGCACCCTGGCCGCGGCTCCCGCGGTGGCGCTAATGGCGGCCGACGCGTACAATCTCACCTGGCGGGCGGTGTTGCTGCCCGGACGCCGTTATCGTTTCTGGCGCTGGGGAACCACGCTGTTGATGCTGGCCGGATTGGCTGCCGCGGGGTGGTTGAATTACGTGGCTTATTTCGACGAACAGGCCCGATCTCCCGATGTGTATCTTGCGTTCACGCCCCTGGAGAACGAGGTGGCCCGAGATGTGCTGGCCCGGGAAGATTCAGAGCAGCTTTATCTCAGCCCGCGACTTTACTACTTCTCGCCGGTGCGCTTTTTCACCTATCGCCCCACGCATCCCGTGGGCGTGAATCTGGGCCCCATTCACTATTCGCCTTTCGACAAGCTGGGAGGCGGCCTGGCCGCGCCTGCTTACCATGTGGCCGAACCCGCCAGCGATCTGCCTCTGCCCCCCACCGGACAAGACGCGACCTTCCTGCTGGACCTGGATTACCAGTATCTGATGGATTACTTTCATTATTTCTATCCCAACGCTGCGGGCGAGGTGGTGCGAGATCGATTGGGCGATCCCCTCTACTTCCGCGTGCACATCCCCGCCGATGACATCGCGGCCGCGGTGGGGCGAAGGTACGAGGGCGGGGGCTTACTGGGCCGCTACTATCATGGTGAAGATTGGCAGGGAGAACCCTTTATGACCCGCATCGATCCCTTCCTGCTGTTCGCCTGGCCCGAAGAGGAGCCCACGCCCGGCCCCTTCAGCGTCACCTGGACGGGCGATCTCCTGGCTCCGACCGATGGCGCGTATCATTTTCGGCTGGATGCGGATGACGGCGTGCGTTTTTGGGTGGATGGCGCGGTCGCGGGCGAATCCCTGGAGCCGGATCGTCCCAACACCGTTGAGCTAACCCTGAATCTGACCGCGGGCCCGCACCCCATTCGCATCGATTACTTCCAGCGGGGCGGGGGCAAAGCGATGCGTTTTTATTGGACGCCGCCGGGTCAGCCCACCCAGCCGGTGGGGCCAGAGCATCTGCAAGGGCATCCTTGACTCCATTGAGAAGAGTTTTGTCTCACGCAAAGTTGCAAAGACGCCAGGTACACGCCCAGAAATTAGTTCCCTTTTCCGACCAGGCCGCCAGAGCTTCGCTCCCACCCCGGCCCTCCCCCGCCAGTCGCTTCGCTCCTTTTCAGCGAGCGGTCGGGCTCGAAGCGATAGGCCCAGGCGGGATCGCAGACGCCGCAGGTGAGGCAATTGGCGCTATCGGGCGGGCAATGGGGGCCCGGCCGGGCTTTTTGCGCCAGCCGCCATTCCGCCCGAAAGAAGTTTTCCTTGACCCCGCTGGCCACGATCTGCCAGGGCATGGGGGCTTTTGGCGGCAGTGGGCCCAGGAATTCGTCGCGCGTCAGGCCGTGGCGCTCCATGGTCGCCCAGAAATCCCGCACGCTGAGACGGGGGATATCCAGCAGCACCTGGGCCAGACGGCGGTCGCCCCGGGCCAACACGCCCTGCACTTCGGCCCAGGCGGGTGAATCGGCCCGCACCGCGATCTTGTGCCGTCCCAGCTTGCGCATGATGAAGGATTGGCGTTTCTTCAGGGTGCGGGCGTCGGTCATGGGCATCCACTGGAAGGGCGTGTGGGCTTTGGGCACGAAGGGGGTGGCGTTCATGGCGATGCGGCGTTTGAAGATCTTGCGGGCCTTGAGGGTGAAGGCCACCAGTTCTTCGATGTCCTCCTGCTCTTCGGTGGGATGTCCGATCATGAAATAAAATTTGATCTGGGGGAAATCCAGCTCCGCGGCCAGGGCCACGGCCTCCAGCAATTGCTCCTCGGTTTGGGTTTTGGCGATGACGTTCCGCAGGCGGGCGGAGCCGGCCTCGGGCGCGATGGTGAGGGTCTGCGCACCGCTGGCCCGCAGCGCGGTCACCAGAGGGCGAGAGATGGGATCGACGCGCATGGATGAGGCGCTGAGTCGGGCGCCCATATCCACCAGGGCCGGAGCCAGCTCGTCGATCTGGGAATGATCGGAGACGGCCGCGGAGATGAGGCCGATGCGGTCGGTGTGTTTCAGCCCCTCCCGCGCCCAGTCCAGCAGCAGGGTCATGGGCAGCTCGCGGGGCGGGCGATAGACGTAGCCCGCCAGACAAAATCGGCAGCCGCGACCGCAGCCGCGGGCTATCTCCATCAGGTGCATCCCGCGAAATTCGGTCTGTTGGGTGTAGAGGCTGCTGATGGGGGGATGTTTGCTCTGATCGCGCACCCACAAGCGCTGTATCTGCACCCGATCGGGCCCCTGCTCGGCCAGGGGCGGGACCAGTTGGGGGACGTAAACTCCAGGCATCTGACTCAGCTCGGCCAACAGGTGCGCCCGCGGCCCGTGGATGGCTTGCCGGAACAGATCCATCAGGTCGGCGGCGATCTCTTCGCCCTCGCCGATGACGATGGCGTCGAAGATGGGGGCCATGGGCTCGGGGTTCATGGTCACGCCGGGGCCGCCAGCGATGAGCAGGGGCCAGGATTCGTCTCGATCTCGGGCCAGGGGCGGCACGCCCGCCTGCCGCAGCATCTCCACCACATTGAAGAAGTCCATTTCGTAGGAGATGGTGAAGGCCCACACATCCACTTCGTCCACCCGCCGCCCCGATTCCAGGGTCAGCAGCGGGCGGCGGGCTTCGTAGCCGCCTTTATCCCAGAAGACGCGCTCGCAGACCACGTCGGGCGAGGCGTTGAAGAGCCGATAGAGGGTCTGCAACGCCAGGGAGCTCATGCCCACGTAGTAGGTGTTGGGGAAGGCCAGGGCCATGGTCAGGCGACCGCCCCAGTCTTTGTAGATCGCGCCCGTTTCGTCATCCAGCAGGGATTGTTGTTGGGCTCGTATTTTCCAGGTCATGGTGTGATGATGCGTGGGGATTGGGTGGAGATGAAGGACGGAGCGTCAGCGCGTCATTCTATCAGAATTGTCTTGGAACGACGAGTTTGAAAAACGCGTCGCAATCGAGCGACGGAGGCGTTCTTGGAGCGCCCGCCCTTCAACGTGTATAATCAGGGTTCGAATAAGCGCTTTTCAGCGCCCGTCATATCAATCGAGTGCGTCCGCACAGATGCTGGATAGCCCGAATGGACTTGCGGCATTGCGTCCTTTGCAAAAGCGGGACGTTCATCTCGAATCTGTGCAGGATTGTCAGTTATCCCAAAAAGGTCTCTTGTGGATCAAAAAGAGAAAATCCGGTGCAGTGTTTGTATCACTGCCTATAACGAAGAATCGAATATCGGCAAAATCCTGGACGCGATGATCAATCAGCACCTGCACGAGGCGTCGATCACCGAGATCGTTGTAGTGGCCAGCGCCTGCACCGATAACACCGTGCCCATCGTCAAGGAGTTCATGGCGCAGGACCCGCGGATCAAACTCATCGAGCAGGAAAAGCGGCTGGGCAAGACCGCGGCCGTCAATGCGTTTTTGGAAGTGGCCCAGGAAGATATCTGCGTGCTAGAAAGCGGCGACACGCTGCCCCACGAATCCGCAGTGGAGCACATGGTGCGCATGTTCAAAGACCCCAAGGTGGGGATGACGGGCGCGCACAAAGTGCCGGTGAACACGCCGGATCACCTGGTGAGTCTTTTTACCTATCTGCGGTTGCAACTGGAGCACGAGCTGAGTCTCGACATCCCCAGGCTGGGCGAGATGATCGCTTTCCGCAAGGTGTTCGATCAAATCCCGCCCGACGTGGCCATGGATGAGGCTTTTGTCGAGGCGTTCATGGTGCAGCGAGGCATGGAGGTGAAGTATGCACCGGATGCGGTGGTGTACAACACCGGGCCCACGACCATCGGCGATTTCGTGCGTCAGCGCCGCCGCAATCACGCTGGACATCTTTATCTCAAGCACAAGTATGGCTACAAGGTGAGTAGCCTGCGCAAGCGCAAGGTGGCGTGGATCGCGACCAAGCAGGTGGCCCGGGCCATTTGGGGCGTGGTGCAGCTCATCTATGTGCTGGGAATGCTGGCTTTTCTCGAGGCCTGGGCCCGTTTTCTGGGCTGGTACGATTACGCCATCAAGAAAGAGAAGCATGTGGTGTGGGATATGGCCTGGAGCCAGAAGACGGATGTGGCTTCGGAGAAGGAAAAGGCGGGCGAGATGGTCAAGGACGCCAGTCTGGTGGATCCATTGGCGTCGGTGACGGTGGCCAGCCATACGACGCAGGAAGGATGATGTTTCGTAATCGGCGTTCGACTTGCAATGCTCAGCGTCTCGCCGCGGCGAGGGCGTTGGGCGTTGGACGTTTTTCTGTTGGAAGCGGGACGTGGGTGGCAATCTGAAGGGAGCGCTGTTGCGCGGGGGCGTCAGCGTAGCGCTGATCCTGTTCGTGCTGTGGCGGTTTCAGGATAAGCTCGCCCAGGTTTGGGAGATGCTGGCCTCCGCCAATCTGTGGTGGGTGCTGGTCGCTGTTCTGCTTTTCTGGACGGCCATGCTCATCAATGCGTTCAAATGGTGGACGCTGCTGCGGGCGCAAAATATCCAGGTTCCCTTTTCCGCCATGGCCAATTTCACTTTCGTGGGATTTTTCTTCAACAACATCCTGCCCGCCAACATCGGCGGCGATGTGATGCGCGGTTATGGCCTGGCCAAATACACCGAGGAGAATGCAGGCGCGGCCGCGTCGGTGGTGCTGGATCGTCTCATCGGGCTTTCGGCCTACATGAGCGTGGCCGCTGTCGCAGCCCTGGCCGCGGTGTTCTTCACCGGGCGCTCCGAACTCTGGCCGCTGGCAGCGGTGGCCGTGGCGGCCCTGGCCGTGTTGCTGATCATGGGCGCTTTCCTCATCAGCCGCCGCATCAGCCGGGCCATCAGCCGACTGCTGCATCGGGGCTTTCTGGCGAAGATCGTGCCCATCTGGGATTCGCTGGCCGCGGCGTTCGAGCGCTATCGTTTTCAATACAAAACCCTGGCCCTGGCTTTTCTCATCGGCCTGACGGGCATCGCCGCCACTTCGATGGTGAATTACGTCCTCTCCCTGGCCCTGGGCGGGGGCATCCCGCTGGTGGATATTTTTCTTTTTACGCCCCTCATCGCGTTGGTGTTGATTATCCCCATTTCCATCGGGGGGCTGGGCCTGAGTCAGGCTGCGTATCCTTTCTTCTATGGCCTGGTGGGCGTGCCAGGCGAGTTGGCGCTGGCCCTGAGCCTGTTCGTGCAGGCGGTTCAGCTATTTTGCAGCCTGCCCGGCGGCGTGTTGTGGTTGTTGTGGAAGAAGGAGGAAGGGGAGCCTGCGGGCGACGTGGCGTAGCGGCCTCTCTCGTGAGGAACACTGGCCTGGTTGACGATTGGGAGGAGCGGAACAGCGTGAAAAAAATCCCGCCGGGCCAGAAATCGACCCAGCAGGTTGGTTGGAGCGGTTAATGCGCTGGCGAAAAATGAATGATTTGGGTGTGTCCAATTTCGGTTGGAAGCGTTTGCCACGTCCGCCCTACAAAACAGCGCCGGATAAATCCGGCTAGCCCCGCAGGGGCGCTGTTTCTAGCCGGGGGACTTTATCCCCCGGCGCTGGCGGCAGGCGCGAAGCGCCCCGCCAATGAATGGATTATTTTAACTTTCCAACTCATTTTGGACACACCCGAATGATTTGAGGACGAAGCGCGCCCCACCCGGGAGCTTCCCGTCTTGTCGAAGGCAATGGCCGCCCACTCCCTTTCGCGCCTTCGTGTCCTCATTTTTTCGTGGTTCTCAGCTCGTCTCGTGAATAGCGTTACAAATCCAGCGTCATTTCATTCTGGCGTAGCACTACCTGATAAGCCATGGCCGCGAACAGGAAGTTTAGTTTGGAAGCCACCGGCTCGTTGGGGAGCTGGGGCGTAGTGTTGAACGCGAGATGCAGATTCTGCAACAACGCCCGACCAGCGCTCTTGTATCCCACCGCAGGATCGACCGCGACATCCATAAGAGGCATGCGGCCATTCCTGGGCGCAAATCCCAGCAGATAGGCCACGGGCCCGTCGTCGCGCACGATGGCCCAGCCCTTCATGCCGATATCGGTGTAGCGCAGCAAGGTGTCTTTTTCCCGCTGCCAGCAGGGCCGCTCCTCGTGCCAGGCGTCGAAGTAGTTGGCCAGCAGGAAATCAGGCGGCGTCTCGACCCAGCGCTCGCGGTGGATGGGCAGCGGTCCCTGAAAGGCGGGACGCTCCCACACCAGCAGCTCCCGGCCCATGCGCCAGCCCAGATCGGTGTAGAGATCGATGGCCGACCGATTGCTGCTGAGCACCTCCAGTTGCAAACGCTTCACGCCCAGCTCGCGGGCATTCTCGATGACGCCCGTCATCAGCGCCCGGGCCACGCCCTGCCGACGATGGTCGGGCAGCACCCCCAGGCCCGAAACCCAGCCCCGCTCGCCGCGACGGGCCAGCAGCGCCAGCCCGATGAGCTCATCGCCATCTCGGGCCGCCAGCGACTGCTCGAGCAGAATATCGTGCGCTCGCACAAAAAAATCGAACTGCCCCGAATGGAAACGGATGGGCGTGTCATAGTCCTCGTAACAAGCGTTGAGCAGATCAGCCAGTTGCCGCGAGGATGATTCAGATGCTGAAATCAGGGAGTAGGACATGGGGTGCCAGTGTTCAGTGGTCAGCAGGAAGCGGAGACAGGCGTGGATGGAGAGGGGCGGAGCAACCAGAACCTAATCTCCAACACCCAGTTCCAGCCGCAGACGTTGGAATTCGGCCCGGAATTCAGCTTCGAGCGCGGCTTTGCGCGCCTCGGGCAGAAAACTCGCCCGCACGGCGTTCAATGATACCCGCTCCAGCTCATTTGCGCCAAACCCGAACGCATCCACCAACGTCTCATATTCCTGATTCAGCGTGGTGTTGAAGAGGGGGGGATCATCGCTGTTGACAGTGACGAACACGCCCGCATCCCAGAACCGGCGCAGGGGGTGCGAGGCGTAATCGGGATACACGCCCAGCCGGATATTCGACGTGGGGTTGATCTCCAAGGGGATTTGATGCTCGACCAGGTAATCCACCAACGCCGGGTCTTCGATGGCCCGCACGCCATGGCCGATGCGCTCTGCGCCCAGCGCCCGAATCGCGCCCCACACGCCCGCGGGCCCCACATGCTCGCCCGCGTGAGGCGCGCTGTGCAGGCCGCCCGCGCGGGCCCGGGCGAACGCGTGGGCGAAAGGTTCGGGCGGCGCGCCAATCTCGTGCCCGCCCAGCCCCAGGGCCGCCACGCCCCGGTCTTTCCAGGCCAGGGCCATCTCCACCGTGGGGTCGCTGGCCTTGCCGTTGTAGCGTCCGGTCTGCGGGTCGAAGCTGAGATTGCGGGGGATGTCGATGATCCAGGCCAGGTCCACGCCGAACTGTTGGCGCACCTGGGCCCGGCCCGCGTCCAGCCCGGCGATGAGATCATCGGGCGTGAGGCCCTTGTCCTGCCACAGATGCGTGTAGGCCGTGAAGGTAACCTCAGCGTAGCGGACGTGCTGCCGGGCCAGGTCCCGTCCCAGCGCTACGACGATGAAGGCGAAATCCTCGGGCGTGCGCAGCATTTCGGAGAGGGCCAGATAGACCTGGACGAAATGGCGGAAGTCCCGAAAACGAAACCACTCCCGCAGGCCCGCGGCGTCCGTCGCGGGCAGGGTCATGCCGTGGCGTCGGGCCAGGGCCAGCGCCGTCTCGGGCGTGATGCTGCCCTCCAGGTGCAGGTGCAGCTCCACCTTGGGCATGGCCCGGGCGAAACGGTGAAGTCGGTAGGGCAAAGGACTGGTCGCGTTTTCCTGTAGCGATTTTTTGGCTTCCAAACGCGCTACCGCTCCCCGCGAATGTAGGGCACGCCCAAGGCCGCGGGCGCGCCCAGATGCCGCTTCATGCGCTCGCCCGTGGCGAACACCAGCACCAAAATCGTGAACAGATAGGGCAGCATGTTCAGGTAGTAGGTGGGGATGGTGATGCCTACCGCCTGCAGGTTGAATTGCAATGCCTGCACGCCGCCGAACAGATACGCACCCACCATGGCCCGCCACGGCTCCCAAAACGCGAAGATGACCAGGGCGATGGCGATCCAGCCGCGGCCGCCGCTCATGCCCTCGGTCCAGCCGGGCGTGTAGGCCAGCGATAGCGCGGCCCCGCCCAAACCGGCCAGCACGCCGC
>JALXAF010000494.1 GCA_026992375.1 Anaerolineae bacterium | reverse complement strand
GCCTATGAGCAAGTATCACGGATTCGAGCTGGTCGAAGCTCGCGACATTCCCGAAATCAACAGCCACGTCAGGCTGTTTCGACATATCAAAACCGGCGCCCGCCTGCTGTCGGTCGAAAACGATGACGAGAACAAGGTCTTTGGCGTGGGGTTCCGCACCCCGCCCGAGGACAACACCGGCATTGCCCACATCATGGAGCACAGCGTGCTGGCCGGATCGCGCAAGTATCGGATGAAGGAGCCTTTTGTTGAGTTGATCAAAGGCTCGCTCAACACATTTCTCAACGCCTTCACCTATCCCGACCGCACCGTTTATCCCGTCGCCAGCCAGAACCTGAAGGATTTCTACAATCTCATCGACGTGTACATGGACGCGGTGTTCTATCCCCTGCTGCGCCCCCTCACTTTCCGCCAGGAGGGGTGGCATTACGAGATCGATGAGGAAGGAAACATCAGCTACAAGGGCGTGGTGTTCAACGAGATGAAGGGCGTCTACGCCTCGCCCGACAGCGTCTTGGGCGAGAACATCCAGCAAAGTCTTTTCCCTGACACGACCTATGGCCTGGACTCGGGCGGCGATCCGCGCCACATCCCTGATCTCACTTACGAGCAATTCAAGAGCTTTCACGACGCATACTATCATCCCGCCAACGCCTGGATTTATTTTTATGGCGATGATGATTCTGAAAAGCGCCTGAAACTGATGAACAAATGGCTGAAAGAATTTGGGCCGGAAAAGGTGGATTCGCAGGTGCCCGCCCAGCCCCGCTGGACCGAACCGCGGGCGCTGCGCAAGCCGTTCATGGCGGGCGAAGATGGCAAGGCTTTCGTCACCCTGAACTGGCTGCTGGATGAAAGCGGCGACGCCGAGGCTGCACTGGCCCTGAATGTGCTGAATCACATCCTCATGGGCACGCCCGCGTCGCCCTTGCGCAAGGCCCTCATCGATTCGGGCCTGGGCGAAGATGTGGCGGGCGGCGGCCTGGAGGACGAGCTGCGGCAGCATTTCTTCGCCGCGGGCCTCAAAGGAACTTCCGAAGACAAAGCCGACGCCATCGAGCAGCTCATTTTCGACACCCTGCAACAGTTGGCGGATGAGGGCATCGATGGCAAGACCGTCGAGGCCTCGCTGAACACCATCGAATTCATGCTGCGGGAGATGAACACCGGGCGCTTTCCGCGCGGACTGCTGCTTTACATCCGGGCGCTGGCCTTCTGGCTGTACGATGCCGATCCCATGGCCCCGCTGGCCTTCGAAAAACCCCTAGCGCAGGTGAAAAAGCAGGCGCTGGAAGGCGGGGGCTATTTCGAGGGGTTGATCCGGCGCTATTTCCTGGAGAATCCCCATCGCACCCGCCTGGTTCTCTACCCCGACGCCGATCTGAAACAGGCGTGGGAGGAGCAGGAAGCCGCCCGGCTGGCCGATGAAAAGGCCCGCATGACTGATCGCGATCTGGCCCGCATCCAAAAAGAGATGGAGGCGCTGCATCGTCTGCAAGAAGAGCCCGATGATCCTGCGGCTCTGGCCGCCATCCCCCGGCTCAAACTGAAAGACCTGGACAAAAAGATTCGCACCATCCCCACCCAGGAGCAAAGTCTGGCCGAGAGCAAGCTGCTCTATCACGATCTTCCCACCAATGGCATTCTCTATCTGGATGTGGCGCTGAATCTGGCCGTGCTGCCCGCGGAACTCATCCCCTACGTTCCGCTCTACGCCCGCGCCCTGGTGCACATGGGCAACGAGGGCGAGGATTTCGTTTCCCTTTCCCAGCGCATCGGCAGCAAGACTGGCGGCGTCACCACCACCACTTTGATGGGGACGTCGTTGAGCGAGCACAAGCCCGTTGCGCGTCTGGTAGTGCGGGGCAAGGCTACGGTCGAGCACGCGGGCGACCTGACCGACATCCTGAGCGACATCCTGCTCACCACCCAATTCGATGACAAGGAGCGCTTCCGCCAGATTCTGCTGGAGGAGAAAGCCCGACAGGAGAGCTCCCTCATCCCCATGGGCCATCTGGTGGTCAACAGCCGTCTGCGGTCGCATTTCACCGCGGCCGATTGGCTCAACGAGCAGATGAGCGGCGTCGGTTATCTCTTCTTCCTGCGCGAGCTCATCGAGCGACTGGATGAGGTCTGGCCCGAAACCCTGGCCAATCTGCGCCGCATCAACGCGCTGTTGGTCGGGCGCAGCAATGCGCTGTGGAACGTGACCCTGGATGAGCGAGGCTGGAGCCAAAGCCAGGACGCGGTGGCCGCGCTGATCCAGGCCATCCCCGCTCGCCAGAGCGCGGCCGTCCTCTGGCGGATGGACGCCCTGCCCGAGCGCGAAGGTCTGACCATTCCCGCCCAGGTCAACTACGTGGCCAAGGGCGCGTCCCTCTACGATGTGGGCTACGAGCTGGATGGTTCGGTTTTCGCCATTGACGCTTTTTTGCGCACGTCCTGGCTGTGGGAGCAAGTGCGGATGAAGGGCGGCGCGTATGGCGCTTTCTCTCTCTTCGATTACCGCTCCGGCGTTTTCGATTTCGTCTCCTACCGGGATCCCAACCTGCTCGACACCCTGGCCGCGTATGACGCCACGGCCGATTTTTTGAAAGAGGTCTCGTTACACAAAGACGAGCTGGTCAAGAGTGTCATCGGGGCCATTGGCAAGATGGACGCGTATCAGTTGCCCGATGCCAAGGGCTATACCGCTCTGATTCGCCATCTTATGGGCGAAAGCGATGATTTCCGTCAGCGACTGCGCGATGAGCTGCTGGATGTCAGGGCGTCCGATTTTCGAGCCTTTGGCGACGCGCTGGCCGAATTGAACAAGATCGGGCACATCGTCGTGTTGGGCGGCGAAGCCGCCATCGATGAGGCCAACGAGCATCTCGCGCCGCCCCTGAGCAAGACCAAAGTATTATAATCCCCACAATTGTGCCGCCTTTGCATCAACGGGGCGGCGATGGCGTCAGTCTGGCGTAACATCGCCGTCCCGTTTCAGGTGCGGAGCGTCTTCATCGTCTCCAAAATCTCCTGGCCATACGCGTTCAATCGCCACGCG
>JALXAF010000493.1 GCA_026992375.1 Anaerolineae bacterium | reverse complement strand
GCCCCCGCCTCCCGCGCCTTCTTCCGGAACAGATCGGCGTGGTTTGCGTAGGCGCTGACGATGATCACCCGCAGATGGGGAAACAGCCCTTTCAGCCGCCGGGCTCCCTCCAGCCCGCTCGCATCGGTCAGCATCACATCGATGATGGCAAGATCGGGCCGTAGCGTCTGCATCAACGCTTCCGCTTCATCGACGCCGCCCGCTTCTCCCACCACCTCCAGTCCGGCCAGGGCCAGAAGCCGTCGCAGTTGCCGCCGAAAGACGGGATAATCATCGATGATCAGGACGGTGGTCATGATCAGTCGCAATCCGGGAACGGGGGCGCGGCGCATCCCGCCAGAGACGCGCCGCGCCAGAGCGTTATTTCAGCATGATAGGTTGGAAGATGCGATCAGGCTGCTCGGGCCAGTAGCCCCAATCCAGAGTCAGTTGCCCGGCGCTGGTATGCCCGATGGCGGCCTGTCCCACCGTGCCATTGAGTTGCAATCCACTGTTGGCGTGCGGCCCGCCGCCTCCGCCCATCACCCACCAGTTGATCTCAAGACCAGGAGGCGGAGCCAGGGCGAAGGCTGTGGTCGCCAGCGCCAGCAGCAGAAGCAGCGCCAGTAGTAGCGTGAGCCTTTTCATCATGCGCCTCCTATTTGTGCTCCAGGGTCAATCGCACGCCGCCGAAATCGACATAAGAACTGCCGCTGTTGAAGAAGAGCTGGAAGGCGATGTAAACGACCCCGCGCTCTTCGCTCAGGACATTGTTGTTGGTGATATCGATGTGATAGGAGCAGCCAGTCGTGCACACGCGATCAGAACCGTCATTGAACATCACTACGCCGGTGCCAGGTGCGGTTTGCAGGCGCATCACAGTGCGGCCGATGCCATCGAAATCGGTCTGCGATTTGAAATAGACGTCGACGCCTGTGATCTTCACGTTTTGTCCGTACAGCTTGCCGGGGATGGTCACGGGCAGCATCACATCCTTAGGGCCGACGACCGCGCCGCTTCGCACCTTGACTCCGCCGTAGATGTCCATCTCGAACTGGGTGGTGTCTGTGCTATTCTTGGGGCGCAGATCATTGCCGCTGATCCAGAGATAGCTCTTGGCCGAGCTTTTGATGATGCCCGTGCCCATGGCGTTGATAGCGGCTCCCGACACGCTTTTCACCCGTAATCCCTCTCCATGTCCGCCATGTTCGAGATAGAGCGCATAGGGGATGACATTGCTGCTGGTTCGCACCCAGGCGCCCGGTTTCAGACTCATGGCGTAAGGCGCAGCGTGGATGGCTGTTTTACCCAGATTCCGCCAGACGCCGTGGCTATCCTTGGCCCGCACTTCCAGCGAGAGCGCCCGGCCATCTATCTTGTCTCGCCCCCAGGCCAAAAAGACGTTGAATTGTCCTTGATGGACGGCGACGGTTTTGTTGATGGCGCTGCCAACCTGGGTGGAGCCAGAGTACAGCCGGAATTGCATGTCCCGATTGCCGTTGACGGGCGCGCCGCCCTCGGTGAGCACGCCCTGATAGCTGAAGCCGCTGGAGACGTCCGTGGCCGCGATCATGACGCCTTCGGGATCGTTGATCTGCGGCTCGCCGCCTTCCTGCGCGGCTGCGATGACAGCCACCGAGAGGATGAGCGCCAGCGCTATGATGACGCGAAGCGTCCAGACTTTGCGTTTCATTGTTCGAACCTCCTGAAAAACAGTATGGAATGGAATGTCTGCGGGGTCTGCCATCACCCTATCACATCCCCGGCCTCCTGTCATCGGGGTGCGGTACTATTTTTGCAGGCGGATAGTACCGCGGTACTACGTCCCGTCCGGCAGCGTCACCCACACCGTGGTTCCCGCGCCGGGCGCTGAAATCACGCCCCACGCTCCGCCGATGAGCTTCGCCCGTTCGCCAATGCCCACCAGCCCGAAATGCCCGCTATCGGCCAGATGATGCAGGGAATCGGGCGGGGTGAAGCCCCGTCCGTCATCCTGAATCTCGAGCGTCAGGCCCGCGTCCCCCTGCGTCAGACGGATGATGACCTGGCTGGCCCGGGCGTGGCGGGCGATGTTGCTCAGGGCCTCTTGCACGATGCGATAGAGATTGACCGCGACCTCATCGGGCAACGCATCGAGCTCATCGGCGGCGATCTGCAAGCGCGTTGCCACGCTATGCTGCGTCGACCAATCCTCGACCAGGGCCTGCAGAGCCGCGGTTAGCCCCAGTGCGTCCAGCAAATGCGGTCGCAGCTCTGCGCACACCCGGCGCATATCCTGCAACAGCGTTTTTACCTCCGAACGCATATCGCCCAGTGCATTCTTCAGCCCGGGCGATTTCCGGCCTTCCTGCTCGATGAGCATTCCCAATTGTAGATTCAGTCCCACTAGCTCCTGGATAGGCCCGTCGTGCAGCTCTCGGGCCAATCGCGCCCGTTCATCTTCGCGAGAGCGCAGCAATTGTTGTTGCGTTTTCGCCAGCAGGGCGCGACTGGATCGGATATCCTGCAATTGCTGTTGCAGAGTCTCGATGAGCAGCGCGTTGCTGAGTGCGATCTCGGCCTGCCGGGCCAGGGTTTTGAGAATGCGCCGGTCGGTTGGAGTCAGATCGTCCCCATCGCTGCGTCGCCCCAACGTCCACACGGCCCGCACCTGATCCTGAAAACGCAGCCGAAATTGCATGGCCGCGGCGTCATCGTCGACTGGAATCTCAGCATCATCCGCTGGGAGGATGGTGAATCGGGCGGAACGGAGGTGCATCAGCGCTGGCGTCTGTTGAGTGAGCACCTGAGTGAGGCGTTCGCGATCCAGCGTGCGGGCCAGTGCGTCGCTGATGGTCTCTATGACGCTGGCGTAATCATACCAGCCGCCATAAAAAATGCGGTCCACCATCCTCTGCACCCGGCTGCGAACCCAATCGAAGGAAAATCCCACCACCATGGTCAATCCCGCGGCCACCATGATTTGCAGCAAGCGGTCTTGGGGCAGAAGCGAATAAATCAGGGCGAAGGGGCCCAGATAAAGCAGGAAAACACCCAGCGAGAGGATGACGTACACCAAGGTGTGATTGAGCAGACGGTCGATGCCAAAGAGGTTGTGGCGGGCGATGGCGTAGAGATATCCCAGGGGCGCGATGGCCAGAAACGGCCCCATGATCCAGCCTGGCAGACGGAATGGGAGACCGAGAATGCCGGGGAGAAGATAGAAAAGGATGCTGGGGACGCCCGCTGCCATGTTGCTCGCTAGAATGAGCCGCAGACGACGCCGGGCGTCAGGTTGGCCGCTGCGAACATAGACGTAAATCATCACGCCCAACGCCGCACTCACCTCGATGGTGGGATAAATTACGCCCAGCCGCATTCCCGTCTGACCCAGAAGGAAGACCCCCGATAAAACCGCCAGGGCCAGCAAATAGACAGGAATGAGAACGCGACGGCGTTGTCGGGGCGATCCTATGGGGAGAGGAAAGAGCATCGCATGATGCAGCAGCATGGGCGCGGCCAAATGCAGGCTGATAATGCTCACCATGGCCAGACGCCAGGGCCGCACCGTCGACGGAAAGGCGAGCATAAACAGCGCACCTATTGCAAAGGTCTGCGAGAGGAGGAAGAAAACCCCCACGCCTTCATGGCGAAAGCGACGCCAGATGAGCAAGGCGCCGCCGCCCCAGAAGATCAACGCCACGATGACGCCCACGAACAGCGCTGCGCCATTGACCCGGGCCAGGGGCGCGAGGGGCAGTTCCAGCGTCAGCCGTCGCCCGTCCCGCAGTATCTCAGCGGGAAAGTTGCCAATGCTCGGGCGTTGCCATTGCGCAAAGGGAACGCCATCCACCGAGAGGATGATGTCACCCTCCCGGAGTCCCGCCCAATCGGCATAGCTATCCTGCGGGACCTTCAGCACGCGTCCGCTGCGCCCCTCCAGCAGCGCCTCCAGCGCGGGCGTGTGTAGCTGAAGATAAACGACATAGCCCGCCAGCAGAGGAACCGCCAGGGCCAGCAACAGAAATCCCCAGCGAATGATCTGCTGCCGTTTTGGCAGGGGGTCATCCCCCATTCGGGCGATTGTCATCAGAGTCCACCGTTATCAAACCATGGCGGATAGCCCACAGCGCCGCTTCTGTGCGCGTGGAGACGCTCAGTTTGCCGTAGATGCTGCTGACATGGTTTTGCACTGTGCGTTTGGTTACCACCAGCTTTTGGGCGATGGCTGCGTTGTCCAATCCCCGGGCCAGCCATTGCAGCACTTCGGTTTCGCGTGGGGTTAAGGGGATGGCCGCAGTCGTCTCTCGCCCGTCCTCCTGGCCCAACGCCCGGGAGAGTACCTGCCGCGTGATGGCCGGACTGAACCAGTTTTCGCCCCGAGCCACAGCCTGCACTGCATCCACTAGAGTCTCCACCGCCTCATCCTTGAGCGCATAGCCGTTGGCCCCCGCCTCCAGCAGCCCGAACACCCAGCGAGGATCCTCGTACGCCGTGAGGATGAGGATCGGCGTGGTCACCCCCTGCGCCCGCAGCCGCCGCGTGACCTGCAGACCGTTGGCGTCGGGCAAATTGATGTCCAGCGCCAATACATCGGGCCGATGCAGCAATGTCAGACGCATGGCGTCCGCGGCGTCAGCGCCCTCGGCCACAACGCGAACACCCTGGGCCGCGTCCAGAATGGCGATCATGCCGGCGCGAACGATGGGGTGATCATCGACGATGACGACGGAGAGGGAGGGGGGGGCGGAACGGGTGGTGGGTGTGGACGCGTTTGTCATGCGTAGATGACAGGCAGCGAATCAAGCAGGAACGGTTCCCCTTCATCTCCTTTCATTATAGCAGGTTTTCAGGAGCGGGCAAGAGGCGAGCAGCGGCCACGGCAATTTCAAACGGGTGCGTCCAAAATGAGTTGAGAACCAGGTTGGCGGGCGCGGGCCCGCCTTCGGGACAGCGCCATCAGCCTTCCATCGGCCAGCGCCTGGCATTTCCACGCGCAAAGCCCCCATCCCAAGAGAGGAATGAGGGCCGGCGATGCGTTTGGCGGGATTAGCGGGTTTCGTCGGGCGGGGTGGCGATGGGGTCCAGCACCTCGCCCTCCACGGTTTCGATAGCGCCGCCGCTATCGTCTTCGGGCATGATGATGGCCATGATGACGTAGAGGATGACGCCCGTGCCCATGCTGGCCAGGCTGAACAGCGCCCACAAAATCCGCACGATGATGGGATCGATGTTCAGCCAGCGGGCGATGCCCGCACACACGCCCAGCAACATCCGGTCATCCGCGCTGCGCTTCAGGGGCGTTTTCTCGCGCACGGTGTGATACCCGCTGCGGACGCTCTCCTTGACGGAATCGCCTTCGGGAATGCCGCCCCGGACTTTCTGCGCAATGGCGTCGGTGTGGCCCAGCTTGCTGAGGATCAGCCAGCCGCCCGCCAGCAACACCAGCGGCCAGAACACCAGGCCCATGATGCGCATCACGCCGCGCAGACTCCGCCAGATGAAGGGCAGGATGCCGAAGTTGGCCAGCAGCCACAGCACGCCCAGGCTAATGAGAATCCAGGCGATGACGCCCAGGCTCTTCTCGTCCAGCTTGATGATGGGATCGGCCGCCTGACCGCGGGCGTTGTCGCCAACGGGCAGAAACAGCCAGAGCGCCACATACGCCCAAAAGGCCGCGCCGCCGGTGAAGAGCGTCACCAGCACCCATAACAGGCGCACAATGGTGGGATCGAGATTCAGATATTCGGCGACGCCCCCGGCGACGCCGCTGATGATCTTGTTATCGGCGCTGCGAAAAAGACGCTTGCGGGCCTGGGCTTCGCCCTCGGGCAACTGCCGCTCGTTGGGGATCGAAGAATGGTTGTAAGAAGTGGTCATATCGCCTCCTGGATTAGCGCAGGGAAATGCTCTTGGTTCATTGTTCTCTACGCAGGAAAGGCGATGTGGGTTGCAGGCGCGAACTTTGTATAGAAATCATGGCCCGTTTGGCGAACGTCGCCTTTGGCCTTACAATATCCGCACAGTATTACATCCCCATCGAAACAGCAATTTCAAATTTGGAATTGCTGCCACCGAAATCCCCATCTGCACTTCTCTGCACAGGATTATCATGAAGTCATTATCCGAACTACTGCAAAACATCCCTCCCTCCGCCACGTTGGCTGTCAACGATAAGGCCAAGGCGCTGAAAGCTGCCGGGCGAGACGTCATCTCGTTGGCCGGGGGTGATCCCGACTTCCCCACGCCCGAAAACATCGTCCAGGCTGCATTCCGGGCTATCGAGACGGGAGACACCCATTATCCGCCATCTCGGGGCACGGTGGCCATGCGCAAGGCCGTGGCCGACAAGATGCAGCGAGAATACGGTCTGAAGGTGGATCCAGCCACCCAGGTGTTGATCAGCCCCGGCGCCAAATTCCTGCTCTACGCGGCTTTGCGGGCCCTGGTCAATCCCGGCGATGAAGTCATCGTCTTCGAGCCCTATTGGGTCTCTTACGTTCCCATGGTGATCATGGCCGGAGCCACGCCCGTGACCGTGTCGCTGGATGCGGCCAGCAACTTTGCTATCACCGAGGAGGTTGCCCGTTACATCACCCAGCGCACCAAGGTAATGATGGTCAATTCGCCCAATAACCCCACCGGCCACGTCATCTCGGCCGAAGAAGCCGATGTGGTGCGGCGATTGGCCCTGAAAAACGATCTTTACGTCCTTTCCGACGAGATTTACGAAAAGCTCATCTACGAGGGCGAGCACATCAATCTCGCCTCCCTGCCCGATATGGCCGAGCGCACCATCACCATCAACGGTCATTCCAAGGCCTACGCCATGACGGGCTGGCGACTGGGCTGGGCCGCAGGCCCGAAGGAGGTCATCGGGCTCATGGCCAAGCTGCAAAGCCAGACCGTGACTTCGGCGGCGTCCTTCACCATGGCGGCTGGAGCCGAAGCGCTGAACGGGCCGCAGGACGCGGTGGAAGAGATGCGTCTGGCCTACAAGGCCCGCCGCGATTTCATGGTGGATGCGCTGAACGCTATCCCGGGCGTGGAATGTGATCGTCCCGCCGGCGCGTTCTATCTCTTCGTGCGCTTCCCGGGGTTGGGAACTGATTCCATGAAGATCGCGAACATTTTGCTGGAAGAAGCCGACATCGCGGGCACGCCCGGCGTTGCGTTTGGACAGGCGGGCGAGGGCCATGTGCGCTTCTCCATCGCCACCGCCATGAGTGAGCTGGAGCGGGCTGTGACGCGCATCGAGAAGTTGATGAAGGCCCGATAATTCCTGGCCCGGACAAGCCGAAACCAAAAATTTGAGCTCACGCAAAGTCGCCAAGGCGCTAAGTTTTTCTTTGCCTCTTTTTCCCTTTGCGGCTCTGCGTCTTTGCGTGAGATATTTTTCCCCTGCGAGCAAGTATTCCATTGATAAGGCGCTAATCAGCGCAGCGCAAAAAAACGCCCGGCCAGCGGTTGTTGGTCGGGCGTTCGTTTTATGCGCAGATGTCATTCGGCCGGGGGCGGCGGGGGAGGAATGATGGGCTGTTCAGGCTCCGCCGGGGCTTCGGGCTCGGCGGGCACGGTGGATTCGGCAGGCAAAGCGCTTTCGGGCGGAGGCGGAGGCGTTGCAGGCTGCGCCGGGCCCGCGGCGGGGTAATCTCGAAAGCCGAAGCGGGTGAGCAATACGCCGCCGATGGCTATGTTGCCCGCCACGAATATCACCAGGAATGAGGCCGCGCCGCCGATGAAGGGCAGAATGTAGGGCAATCGCCACAATAGAGTGATGATGGTTACGCCCACCACCACCTCCCAGATGGGCGTGGCGTTTTGGGTGTTCTTCAGGATCTCTTTGCCTAGCAGCCAGCCCAGCGCCAGCCAGCCGAAGACCAACGCGGCCAACCACACGAAGGGAACGGCAATAGCGACTGGAATCAGGCAGATGGTGATGGCGAGCAGCAAGATGACGGGGACCATGAGCAAGGTGACGCCTAATCCCACAGCAAAAGAGAGGATGAGATTGCTGCGCATGGCCACAGCCACGCGTTCGGTGGCGCGGGGGGCCAACAGGATCAGGAAGACGCCCAGGGCCACCAGGATGGCCGTCCATGCGATAGCGGACATGCCATTCAGGAACATCCGGAGAAGCCATGAGAAGGGCCCGTGATGCACTCCGGAAAATGGGAGATCGTTGAACTGGCCCTCCCATTCGCCCGGAGCGGGAGGCGTAGCCTGAATGCCGCCGGTCCCGATCCCGCCGATGACGCCCTCTTTTTCCTGCGGATTCGTCTCGACGATGTTGCCGCGCACCCGTGCGCCGGGGTTGCGCTGGATGACGCCGCCGATGGCGGTGGCGTCGCCGTCGACTACCGCGTCGGGCCCCAGGTGAATGACACCGCCCAGGGCGACGATATCGCCATTGACGATGCCATCGATGGTTGCAGCGCCGCCCATAACCGCGATATCGCCATTTACAGTGGCGTCCTTCTCCACCACAGCGGTTCCGCCGAAGATGACTAGATCGCCATCCAGCGACTGGCCGCGGGCCAGGGTGAAGTTTCCGCCAAAGATGACTTTATCGCCCGGAACGGGCCCCTGGGCGTGCGAGATGGCCGGGAACAGGAAGAGGATTGAGAGCAGCATCAGCGCCAAAGCGAAAAAATTGTAAGTTCGGCGAGAAATGGCGAACATGGGATTAACCTCCAGGATGGTGATGAAAGCAGGTCAGGCGGACTGGCTGTTGGCCCGGGCGGTGCTGAAAAGTTGCTCCGGCGCTTTTTGCATGACTATGATCAGCGCCAGCAACAGCAGACTGAAGGAGAAAAAGGTGCTGATGGTAATGAAGAACCATTGAGGCGCGTGGTTGACGACGTTCATCACCGCCACGCCAAAAGCTGCGGCGCCGCTGATGACGTCCAATGTCCAGCCGAGTGCGGTTTGCAGGACGTCCGGCTCCAGAATGGCGGCTAATCCCGCCCATGTGAGCAGCATCAGCGGCGCCAGCGCTGTCAGCGCGGCCAGGATGAGCACGCCCCCCAGCACGATTTTGTCCCGGCGTTGCCGCCAGGCCAGTTCGCGCGTCACCGAGACCGAGAAATCGCGAGTGGTCTCGACCATGGGGGCGGCTGTCAGTGTCTGATGCGCCAAGAGCATGGCGTCGAGCACAGATTCGCAGCCGGGAAGCGTTTGGGCCTGCCGCCGCAGCGCCATCAGCTCGGTTGCGGGCGGATCGCTGTCGAGATAATGTGACAGACGTTGGAGGATTGAATCGCAGTCGTACATGAGAGGATGACTCAGGGAGTGGGAACGGGAGAGGATGCGAGAGGTGGCGTTTGGGCCTGTACAATCATCTGAGCAATCTGCTTACGGGCCCGGTGCAGGCGAGATTTGACCGCCGAGACGGAGACGCCCATGGTTGCGGCGATCTCCTCATAGGAGTAGCCGTACCAATAAAGAAGGATGACCGGCGTGCGATAATCGGGTGAGAGTTGATCGATCCACCGCTGTATCTGGTCCGCAGTTTCCTTGTCTTCGGCGTTGCGATGCGGGTCTATTGATTCGGGCATGGGTATTTTCTCGACATACGGATCATCCTCCAGCGAGCTCCAGTTGATGCGTCGCTTGCGTAGCCGATCGATGCAATGGTTGGACGCAATGGTCAGTACCCAGTTTAGGAATTTCCGATTCGGGTTGTAGCTATCCAGATGCGTGTAAGCGCGGATGAAAGTCTCCTGCGTGGCGTCCTCGGCTTCCTGCTGATTGCCAAGCATACGATAGCAGAGATTGTAAACCGGGCGCTGATAGGATTGAACAAGGAATGCAAAAGCCTGCTGATCGCCTTTTTGGGCTTTTAGCAAGCATTCGCGTTCGGAAGGAGGAGAAGATGTTGCCGCGTTGTTCACTGACTGCCTCGGGGCGACACGGGAACGCGATGGGATGATATGGGAGGTGGCAAGGCTGCTGGTCATCATTCTATCATGTGTACGGATGATGGGGGAGTTGGGTTTCGCGGAGTGCGATTTATTTTGATGCGCGGCGATAGAGATTGTTCTGTAAATAGGACGCGGACGAACGCAGATGAACGCGGAAGGAGTAAAGATTTTCATTGGTGCCGGCGAGCCGTTGCTCGTGCCGCCTGCT
>JALXAF010000492.1 GCA_026992375.1 Anaerolineae bacterium | reverse complement strand
CCTCCTCGTTGAGAAAATAGAGGACGGCTTGCAAACGATCCTCATCCGACATCGTCTCCAGGGCCGCGGGCGCTCGCAACGCTGTCTTCTCCGCCATCTCAGCCATCACGCCCGCGAACTGCTCGGGAGTGAGCACGCGCTTGAGGATATTGAGACTCTCGCGCGCCAGTACCTGGTAATTGTTGGGGAAAAGCGCGTCCGCGTGCTCGGTGAGCGCATACAGACGCTTGGGCCGCCCGGCTCCCGATTGCCGCCGCACGCGCGAAGCCTCCACCAAATTGTCGCCGATGAGCAAATCCAGATGATGGCGTACAGAGACGGGCGCCATGTCCAGATGCGCCGCCAACTCGGTGACGGTGGCCTGGCCGTGACGTTTGAGATATTCCAGAATCTTCTGTCGGACGGGATGCACGGGCGGAGCGCTGGGCGTTCAGGAGGAGTGGTAAGGGATAAAGCGCCCGCTATTCTAGCACGGCAAAGAATCGATGTCAATTTTTATCAAATTTTTCATAGAAATTAGAGCGCGCCCTTGCAGAATGGTCGGCGGATTTGTCACGCGGGATAACATCCTGTAAAATCGCCCCCACATCATCGGAGCCGACAGACGAATTGACGCTATGACAACGATTTCTCTTATCGAAAAAGAATTTCAAACCAGAGACGACGCGCTGGATGAGAAGATGGCCCGGCTGCGGTCGTTGCTGCGCGACATGGGCCGGGCGCTCATCGCCTTTTCTGGCGGCGTGGATTCTGCGCTGCTGTGGCTGATCGCGCATCAGGAGCTGGGGACGGACGCGCTGGCCGTCACCGCACTCTCGCCCTCGCTGCCCTCGTGGGAGCGGGAGGAGATTCGGCGGTTGGCGCAGGAGATCGGCGGAATCCATCGCTTTGTCGAGACGCACGAAGTGGAAGACCCCCGTTACGCGGCCAATCCCATCAATCGCTGCTATTTTTGCAAAGACACGCTGTGGGAAACCCTGGACGCGGTCGCTGCGGAAGGCGGGTATCGCTTCTTGCTGGATGGCTACAACGTGGACGATGTGGGCGATTTTCGTCCCGGGCAGCAGGCGGGACGAGAACATGATGTGCGCAGTCCGTTGAAAGAAGCTGGTTTCACAAAAAAGGATATCCGCGAAGCCGCCCGCCGTTTGGGCCTTAGCGCGTGGGATAAACCCTCGGCCGCGTGCCTGGCCTCTCGATTCGCCTATGGCGTCGGCATCGACGCTGAAAAACTCAGCCGGGTGGATTGGGCGGAGCGCTGGCTGCGGGAGCGGGGCTTGCGTCAGGTGCGCGTGCGGGTGCAGGATGAGAAACTGGTGCGCATCGAAGTTCCCGTCGCTCAAATCCCCGCCATCATCGCCCTGCGCCAGGAACTGGTCGCCTACTTCAAATCCCTGGGGTTTGTTTACATCACCCTCGACCTGGAAGGCTTCCGCTCGGGCAGCATGAACGAAGCGGTGAGAGCAGATTGACGGGATGATTGATTGCCGGGCAGCTTTATGATATACTGCGAATATGCCCGACTTTTCACCAGCTTTTTTCTCCCAAACTGGCCTTTATGCGATTCGAATGGGATCCACAGAAAGCGAAGATCAATCTACGCAAGCATCGAGTCGCGTTTACAGAAGCGGCAACGGTATTTGGCGATCCCCTGAGCATCACAGTTCCTGATCCCGATCATTCAATGGATGAAGAACGCCTTTTGATTATCGGGCAATCTCAACAAGGACGATTATTGATCGTCGCATTTGCGGAACGCGAAGATCGTATTCGCATCATCAGCGCCCGAGAGCTGACACGATCTGAAAAAATAGCTTATGAAGAAGACATCTATAGTTAATCCGCCTACTAATCCAGAAGATGATTTGCGGGACGAGTATGACCTGCGAAAGTTGCTTCCAAAAGGCGTGCGCGGGAAATACGTCCATCGCTATCGTGAAGGAACGAACCTTGTACTTTTGGAACCGGATGTAGCGGAGGCGTTTCCGGATGAAAAGGCTGTCAACGAAGCGCTTCGGCTGGTGATGCAATTGGTGAAAATTCAGCGAAGAAAAAAGGTGGCGTCATTTTGAAGTGACGCAGGATGGGATGAAGAAGGAAACATCCCGGCATATCGGTTCTTTATGAAAAAATCGGCCTCCGAAATCGATTCCTTCGCCAACCTGGATCACGAACGTTTGGCCCGCAACGGTCTGCCCGAGGTGGTCTACGCCGAAAGCAAGACGCCCGAGCAGGTCGCGATCATCCTGGCCGCGTTATATGAGAAAGCCGGGACGGCGTTGGCCACGCGCGCGGATGCAAGGCATTTCGCGGCGGTGCAGGAGCGCCTGCCCAACGCCCACCACCACGCGCTGGCCCGGCTCATCACCGTTGGCGAGCCCTTGCGGCAGCCCGCGGCGGACGCGCCTTATGCAGCCGTGGTCTGCGCGGGCACCAGCGATCTGCCCGTGGCCGAAGAGGCCGCCATCACCCTGGAATGGGCGGGCTGGCCGGTGCGCCGGATTTCCGATGTAGGCGTGGCGGGCATTCATCGCCTGTTCGCGGTGGAGGATGCGTTGCGGGAGGCCGCGGTGTGCATCGTCGTGGCGGGCATGGAGGGGGCGCTGCCCAGCGTAGTGGGCGGACGCATTCCCGCGCCCATCATCGCCGTGCCCACCAGCGTGGGCTATGGTGCCAATTTCGGCGGCCTCAGCGCCCTGCTGGGGATGCTGACCGCCTGTGCGCCGGGCATTACAGTGGTGAACATCGATAATGGGTTTGGGGCCGCGGCCGCGGCGCATCGCATCCTGCGGTTGCTGGCGGCGTAGCAGGTGATGATTGGCGGAAATCCGCAAAGATCTTCGTTTCTCATACAACGCTAATGAAAAGGGCTTGACGAAAACCATTTTGTCATGTATACTGTATTCGAAGTTTGGAATAAGGTTGATTCAATCACTCACTTCCAACGCATCCTTTCGCCCATGTCATCCCCTAACGACGCTTCCATCCATGACGCAGCCCGCATCGCTCGGGCCATTAGTCACCCCGTTCGCTTGCAGATTCTCAACGA
>JALXAF010000491.1 GCA_026992375.1 Anaerolineae bacterium | reverse complement strand
TCGCCTCGCTGGGAGCGCGCATTCCCAAGGGCGTGCTCATGGTGGGCCCGCCCGGCACCGGCAAGACGTTGATGGCCAAGGCCGTGGCCGGCGAGGCGGGCGTGCCTTTCTTCTCCATCTCCGGCTCCGAGTTCGTGGAGATGTTCGTGGGCGTGGGCGCCAGCCGCGTGCGCGACCTCTTCGAACAGGCCAAACGCAACAGCCCCTGCATCGTGTTCATCGATGAGATCGACGCGGTGGGGCGGCATCGTGGTGCGGGCCTGGGCGGCAGCCACGACGAGCGAGAGCAGACCCTGAATCAGATTTTAGTGGAGATGGATGGTTTCGACACCGACACCAACGTCATCATCATCGCCGCCACCAACCGGCCCGACATTCTGGACCCGGCCCTGCTGCGGCCCGGGCGTTTCGACCGGCGCGTGGTGCTGGATCGCCCCGATGTGCGCGGCCGCCGCGCCATCCTAGATATCCACGTGCGAGGCAAGCCCCTGGCCGCTGACGTTGATCTGGACAATCTGGCCCGAGCCACGCCAGGCTTTGTGGGCGCAGACCTGGAGAATATGGTCAACGAAGCCGCCATTCTGGCCGCGCGCCGTGGTAAAACCTTCATCTCCATGCGGGAATTCGAGGAAGCCATCGAGCGCGTCGCGTTGGGCGGTCCCGAACGCCGCAGTCGCGTGTTGGGCGAGGAGAGGAAGAAACTCACCGCTTATCACGAAGCGGGCCACGCCGTGGCCGCCAAGGTGCTGGAGCCCGAGAAGCCCGTGCAAAAAGTCACCATCATCCCTCGCGGCCAAGCCGGCGGCTATTCCTGGCAGGTGCCCGATGAGGAAAAGACCTTGCAGAGCGTGAATGACCTCAAGGCCCGCATCGCGGTGGCGCTGGGCGGCCGCATCGCCGAAGAGATTGTGTTCGGCGACGTCTCCAGCGGCGCCGCGTCGGACCTGGAGCATGTCACCCGCACCGCCCGGGCCATGGTCACCCGCTATGGCATGAGCGAGACGCTCGGGCCCATGGTCTTCGGCCAGCGTCAGGAGATGGTCTTCCTGGGTCGCGAAATCCACGAGCAGCGGGATTACAGCGAAGAAACCGCCGCGCTCATCGATGAGGAAGTGCGGCGCATCGTGGCGGAGGGGTATAACATGTGCCGCCAGGCGCTGGAGACGCATCGCGACAAGCTGGAGCTGGTGGCCAAAACGCTGCTGGAGCGCGAAACGCTGACCCGACAGGAATTCGCCACGCTGTTCGAGACGGGCGAACTGCCTGAACCGCCAGCCAGCGCGCCTCCTTCCCAGGCGTTGAAAGAGCCCAAGATCATTTCTCCTCCCGAGCATGAAGCATCCCACGGCCCCGCTGCGCCTCCGGCCCCGGCCCCCGCGTGATATAGCGTTTAGTAGACGTTATCGAAATAACTGTTGGTAAGGATGCAAAACCTTCGAGAGCCGCGTTTCTCCAAAGAAATTTCAGCGCTAATCGCAAGTTGGACGTTGGATGCTAGACATCATCAGGGTCGGACAAGGTGCAAGCCTCGTTGCCGGATGCTTTTGTAATATAGTAAAATACACTAAATGTTGTAACCACTAAAGTCTCATCACCATCTTTTGCTACGAACACACGAAGGATAGCGAAGACACGAAGTATTTTTCTTTATTTTTCCCTTCACGCCTTCGTGGCTTTTTGAAGGCTTAAAGTCGAGTACGTTAGCAATTAGTAAATGTTGCCTTTAAAGGGCGCCAAGGCACTAAGAACACGGAGGCTTGCAGGAACGAAGATTCGAAGAAAATCCTTATTTCCCATTCCTCGCGCTTTTGTGCCGTCGTTTCTTTGTGGTTTTTGACCTCACTACGTGAGTAGTTACGTCTTTTTTCACCATTGTTGTCGCCAGAGAATCTCACATCCTGGCGATAAACGCCCGTCTTTTTATGAGGAGGAATATTTTGAACACTGACAGTCTCATCCAAAACATGATCAAAGCCGCCAAACTGGACGTGAACTTCTTTAACGAAGTCGAGCACGACGAAAGCAAAAACCAGGAAGCCTTGACGGTTGTAATCATCGCGGCCATCGCCAGCGCCCTGGGCAACGGCATCCTGGGTGTTTTTGGCCATGGCGTCATCAGCGGGCTTATCGGAGCCATCTTTGGTCTGGTGATGGTGCTCGTTGGCTATTACCTCTGGTCTTATCTCACCTTCTACATTGGAACCAAATTATTTGGCGGTGAGGCGGATGTAGGCGAAGTGCTGCGCACCTTTGGCTATTCCTACAGCCCCCAGGTGCTATCAATTCTGGCGTTTATTCCCTGCATCGGATGGGCCATCGCCTTTGCGGCGGGCATTTGGTCGCTGGTGGCGGGCATCGTCGCCCTCCGCGAAGCCATGGACTTCGATACGGGCAAGGCAATCCTCACCGCCCTTATCTCCTGGATCGTTGTATGGGTGATTTTCGGCATCATCGCCGTGGCGCTGGGCATGGGCGGCATGGGCATGGGCGCCATGTTCGGGCGCTAATCCCATCCGATTTTCTTCGCTTTCTCAGCAGGGCGCTGTCGTACATGACACGCCCTGTTTTCTTTTCCCTCGTGGTATAATAAAATGCCATCATACTCACATTCATGAGGCGACTGTGAACGACAGCGAAATCAGAAATCGCATCGAAATCATCCAGGGCGACATCACCAAACAGCAGGTGGACGCCATCGTCAACGCGGCCAATCGCAGCTTGCTGGGCGGCGGAGGCGTGGATGGGGCTATCCATCGCGCGGCCGGGCCCAAGCTGCTGGCCGAAACCCGCACCCTGGGCGGCTGCCCCACGGGCGAGGCCCGCATCACCAGGGGGTATCGCCTGCCCGCGAAATACGTCATCCACACGGTCGGGCCAGTGTGGCGCGGGGGTGACCACAATGAGGATGAATTGCTGGCGAGCTGTTATCGCAACAGCCTGAAGCTGGCGGTGGAAAACGGAGTCCACACCATCGCCTTCCCGGCCATCAGCACGGGCGTGTATCGTTTTCCTCTGGAGCGGGCCACGCGCATCGCACTGAGCGGAGTCAAGG
>JALXAF010000490.1 GCA_026992375.1 Anaerolineae bacterium | reverse complement strand
GGGGCCAAAGGGAGACCGGGAGGGTAAAATCGCCTCCTGGAAGTGCGTCGCACCTTGGACGCTGGCTCGGGACGACAAAAAAGGGACGCAACGAACTGCTGCGCCCCTTGATTCTGCCACCGCTGATGCGCTTCTGCAAACCTGTCGGCTGCGCTTGCTCAACTGTAATCGATGGCGCTGAACGCGCTCAGCTTGGCCAGTCGATGTTTGGAGTTGATCATGCGAATAGTGCCCGACCGGGAGCGCATGACCAGGCTCTGGGTGGAGGCTCCGCCGCCGTAGTAGCGCACGCCGCGCAGCAATGCGCCCGAGGTGATGCCCGTGGCCGCGAAGAAGACGTTATCGCTGCTCACCAGATCGTCGATGGTCAGCACTCGGTCCAATTCCATGCCCTCGTCCAGGGCCTGCTGACGCTCATCCTCGTTGCGCGGCCACAGCTTGCATTGCATATCGCCGCCCATGCACTTGAGGGCTGCGGCCGAGATGACCGCCTCGGGCGAGCCGCCGATGCCCATCAGGATGTCCACGCCTGAATCATCCTGGGCTGTGGCGATGCTGCCCGCCACATCGCCATCGGAGATGAGGAGGATGCGGGCGCCCGTGTCGCGGATTTCTGCGATGAGCTCCGCGTGGCGCGGGCGATCCAGCACCATGACAGTGATGTCGCGCGGGCTCTTACGCAAAGCTCGGGCCACGCGGCGGATGTTCATCTCCACCGACGAGTTGATGTCGATCATGTCCCGGGCTTCGGGCCCCACCGCGATTTTGTTCATGTAGACGATGTGCGAGGGGTTGTACATGGTGCCGCGCTCGGCCAGGGCCACCACGGCCAG
Source organism: Anaerolineae bacterium (assembly GCA_026992375.1). Lineage (GTDB taxonomy): Bacteria > Chloroflexota > Anaerolineae > J102 > J102 > M2005. The sequence goes on along the minus strand of JALXAF010000490.1, from coordinate 2,226 downwards.
CGCGCCGGGCAGGCCCTTGGCGGTCAGAGTGGTGCCATCGATGGGGTCCACCGCGATATCCACCTCGGGCGGCTCGCCCGTGCCCAATTGCTCGCCGTTGTACAGCATGGGCGCTTCGTCTTTTTCGCCCTCGCCGATGACAACAACGCCATCCATATCCACGCCATTGAGCACCAGGCGCATGGCGTCGACGGCCGCCTGATCCGCCGAGATTTTATCGCCGCGGCCCACCCAGCGTCCTGCCGCCAGGGCTGCCGCTTCGGTGACGCGGGCCAGTTCAAAAGCCAGGTTACGGTCGGGAACTACACGTGCCATTTGTTGAAATCTCCTTGAATGTAAGTCGATTGTTTGAAAGTAGAGTTGGTAGCGTTGATGAGATTAGCTCGAAACCGATAGACGTCATCGGAAACAAATTGCCATGCTGATACGTTCGAAATGACGCCATCAACTCGCCCCCCTCCCGGCCTCCCCCCGTCCGGCTGTCGCCTCACAGGGGGAGGAGTTGCTGGTTTGCCACACAAATTTGCACATCAGCGGTTCCCTCCCCCGAACACGAGCTCAGCGAGTATCGGGGGAGGGCCGGGGGCCTTATGGGCGAAATTACGCTGCATAGCAGCTATTTCAGATAATGTTCAATATCGAGCGGGGCTGCAATAAGCGCCAGTTTGGTCTGCAACGGCGCTATCTATTTGATGACGCCCAGCTCGCGGCCGACCCGGGCAAAGGCCTCCAGGCCGAAGTCGAGATCGTCCCTGGTGTGGGCCGCGGTGTTCATCACGCGGATGCGGGCCATGCCGCGCGGCACCGTGGGGAAGCCGATGCCCATGGCGAAGACGCCGTTTTCGAACAGCTTGCGGCTGAACTCCTTGGCCAGGCCCGCGTCGCCCAGCATGATGGGCAGAATGGGGGTCTGGCTGTGACCGGTGTCGAAGCCAAGCGCATCCATGCCCGCCTTCAGATACCGGGCGTTTTCCCACAGCCGCTCCACCAGCTCCTCGCTCTCTTCCAGGATATCTACCGCGGCCAGACACGCAGCCGTGTCCGCGGGCGTGGTGGCGCTGGAAAAGAGGAAGGGGCGGGCCTTCTGGCGGATGTAATCTACGATGAGCTTTTTACCGGCGATGACGCCGCCCACCACGCCAAAAGCCTTGGAGAGCGTGCCGATCTCCACATCGAACTTGCCGTGCAGCCCGAAATGATCCACAATGCCGCGGCCGCCCCGGCCCAGCACGCCCTCGCCGTGAGCGTCATCCACCATGGTCATCACATCATATTTGGCGGCCACCTCATAGATTTTGTCCAGCGGCGCGATGTCGCCATCCATGCTGAACACGCCATCGGTCACCACCAGCCCCCGGCGATACTGGGGCAGATGCTCCTGAATCTTGGCTTCCAGGTCTTCGGGATCGCAATGTTCGTAGACGATGATCTTGGCCCGGGAGAGCCGGGCGCCATCGATGATGGAGGCGTGGTTCAAGCGATCGGAGAAAATGACGTCGCCCTTGCCCACCAGCGGCGGAATCGCGGCCTGATTGGCGTTGAAGCCGCTCTGCACAAAGAGCGCGTCCTCCACGCCCTTGAACGCGGCCAGGCGCTTTTCCAGCTCCAGATGCAGCCGCGTCGTCCCGGCGATGGTGCGCACTGCGGCCGGGCCCACGCCCCACTCATCCACCGCCCTCTTGGCCGCCTCTTTCAGCCGGGGATGATTGGCCAGGCCCAGATAGTTGTTGGTGCAGAAATTCAGCACCTTCTTGCCATCCACCACCATCCAGCCATCTGCTGGCGATTCCATGATGCGGATGTTGATGAACAGATGCTCGGCCTTGAGCCGCTCCAATTCTTCGACGATAAAATCGAGTTTGTTCGACATGATGTCACCTCGCGTTGGGTGGAACATATAGATGTTATCGGGAATAAGAAGGTTGTTGCTCGCGTCTGGCATCATGCTGCTGATGACAACGCTCAAATGATTAATGAACAATGATCAAAGGCGAAATCAGTGCTGTCTTCACTTTAATCATTACTCATCAATCATTGATTCTTGCATGTTTGAGTGAAAAGTTGAGAGGCTGCCTCGCCGTTGGTTGTTTCCAATAATGTCTAATGGAATGGTCGGAGATTGTTATTCGTTTTCCTGAGGCAGTCCTTCGGGGAACATGACGACCTTGCCGCTCTGGCCGCTTTGCATCACCCGCAGCGCTTCCTCGAAATCATCCAGCGCAAACC
>JALXAF010000489.1 GCA_026992375.1 Anaerolineae bacterium | reverse complement strand
TGCCCATCTTGCGCAAGTTGTACGACGCTTATCCGCCCTCCATTGTCGATTCGAATCTGGCTCAGGCGTACAGCGCTGCCGGAGCCCCTGAGAAAGCTCTGGCCCTGGCGCAGCAGGCCATCGAGGAAGACCCAGCCAATCCCCAGGGCTATCTGGCCGCGGGCATGGCGTATGAGGCCCGGGGCGATGCGGAGGCGGCGATGGATGCGTATCAGAAAGCGGCCGAGGCGGCCCGCGCGGCGGGTGATTATGAGAGCGAAGCCTTCGCCAAGATACGGCTGGCGACGCTTTTGCAAAAACCAGCGCTGCAAACGCCCGAGGCAGCGACAGCCTCTCCCGGCGGATGACGTCTGTGGCTGAGCGCCCGTTGATGTGCTAAACTAATGTCACCATATTGCTAATGTCACCATATTGCGTGTATGTCTGGCCGTGAGTGCTGAAGCCGCCAACAGGCGACATGCCAGGACCGTAAAACGTCAATCGTCAAACGTCATCCTGCTGTAACGATGCCATGTCTCATTAATCCCTCATTTCTCATTCCTACTTTTTATCATGGTCCCACCTGAACTTCTCACCCCTTACACTGTCAAACTCGCCGGAGTCACCCGAGACCTGCCTCGCGTGGAGATCGCCCCGGGCGTGGTCATCGCCATCCTCAACATCCTGGGTGATATGCAGCTCACCGAAGCCGTGGCCCATGCGCTGGTCGCCCGCCTGCCCGAATCAGCCGAGATGCTGGTCACGGCCGAAGCCAAGAGCATTCCCCTCATCTACGCCATGTCGGTCAAGAGTGGGCTGCCCTATCTGGTGCTGCGCAAGAGCCGCAAGCCCTACATGACCGGCGCTATCAGTGTAGAAGTGGTCAGCATCACCACGGGCAAGCCTCAGACCTTGTGGATGGATGGTCGGGACATCGAGCGCGTGCAGGGGTGCAAAGTCGTCTTCGTCGATGACGTCATCTCCACTGGCAGCACGCTGAAGGGCGCGCGGGCCCTCATCGAGAAGGCGGGCGGCGAGATCATCGCTTCCGCCGCCATTATGACCGAGGGCGACAATCCCAATTGGGAAAACGTCATCGCCCTGGGTAATTTGCCTTTGTGGATCGTCGAGTGACGCCGAAGGAGCCGATTCTGATTCTCACCGCCAACAGGACAACATGCTCGAAAAACTTGATCAAATAGAAGCCCGATACGAGGCGCTGGAAAAGCAACTGGCCGACCCGGAGGTGGCGTCCGATTATCAGCGCGCGGTAAAAATCGCGCAGGAGCAGGCCGAAATCCGGGAGATCGTGGAGACGTATCGCCAATACAAGCGCGTTCAGCAGGAGATGGCCGAAGCCGAAGAGATGATGGTGCTGGAGGATGATCCCGAGATGCGCGAGCTGGCCGAGGCCGAGCTGAAAGACCTCAGGGGGCGCTCCGCCGACCTGGAGGAGGCGTTGAAGCGGTTGCTCATCCCCAAGGATCCACGCGATAAGAAGAACGTCATCGTGGAGATCCGGGCGGCTGCGGGCGGCGATGAGGCGGGCCTGTTCGCCGCTGATCTCTTCCGCATGTACACGCGCTACGCCGAGCGTCATCGCTGGAGGGTGGAGGTGCTTTCCAGCAACCGCAGCGGCATCGGCGGCTACAAGGAAATCATCTTCATTGTCAAGGGCGAGGGCGCTTACAGCCGCCTCAAGTACGAATCGGGCGTGCATCGGGTGCAGCGCGTGCCCGAGACCGAGTCTCAAGGCCGCATTCACACCTCTACCGCGACCGTGGCCGTGCTGCCCGAGGCCGATGATGTGGAGGTGGAGGTGAATCCCAACGACATCCGCATCGACATCTTCCGCTCCAGCGGCCCGGGCGGTCAGAGCGTGAACACCACCGACAGCGCAGTGCGCATCACGCACCTGCCCACAGGCCTGGTGGTGAGCTGCCAGGACGAGAAGAGTCAGCTTCAGAATCGCATCAAGGCCATGTCCATTCTGCGGGCCCGGCTCTACGATATGGAAGTGAAGCGCCAGCAGGCGGAGTTGGGCGCGGAGCGCCGTTCGCAATTGGGCGGCGGCGACCGCAGCGAGAAAATCCGCACCTACAACTTCCCCCAGAACCGCGTCACCGATCACCGCATCGGCAAAAGCTCCTACAACCTGCCCGCGGTGCTGGATGGCGAACTGGATGATTTCATCGATGAGCTGGCTCTGGCCGAACAGGCCGAGCGGCTGCAGGCGGTGGGAGAGGCGTAAAAAGTAGGCTCGGGGCGCTTTTCGCCCGCCGCCAACGCCGGGGGATGAAGTCCCCCAGCGGACGTGGCGAACGCCACTATTGCCGATTTAATTTGTGAACATTCTTCACTCGGCCAGTGGCGCAACGAGAAGGGAAGCTATTTCTGGACGTGTGCTTAATACAGGAACATGGGTTTGCCCTGCACGTGGGCGATTTTGGGGCGATATTCGTCCACATCGTAAAACTCGGGCACATCCACCCGCTTGAGCCCCCGGGTGCTGTAATCCGCGGCCACGTGGGTGTAACGCCCCTCGCGCAGCGAGACCATGCGGCCAGTGATGCCGCGCGTAGCCAGATCCACGGCCAGGGCACCAAAGTTGGCGGCCACGATGCGATCCAGCGCGTCGGGAGCGCCCGAACGCATGAGATAAGCCAGTTGCTGATAGATGATGTTTTGTCCGGTGAGCTCCTTGATCTGCTGCGCCACCTGATAGCCGATGCCGCCCAGCTTCTTGTGTCCGTACGCATCGGCCTCGCCCGATTCCAGCACCTGTCCGCCGATGGGGTACGCACCTTCGGAGATGGTCATCATGGCGTAGTTGCTGGGGTTGCGTTTTTTGTCTTCCATCAGCAGGTGCGCCAGCTTCTCGATATCAAACGGCACCTCCGAGATGATGGCCCGATCGACATCCGCGCAAAAAGCGGAGATGAGGGAGGTCTCGCCCGAGTTGCGGCCAAACAGCTCGACCACGCCGATGCGCTCATGCGAGCCCACCGCTGTGCGCAGGTTAGTGATGAGTTCGACCGAGCGGGTGACCGCGGTGCTGAATCCGATGCAGTAATCGGTGCCATACACGTCGTTATCCATGGTTTTGGGGATGGAGACCACAGGGAAGCCCTCGCGATGGATGCGGGCACCGTAGCTGAGGGTGTCATCGCCGCCGATGGGGATGAGCACGTCCACGCCCAGGCTCTCCAGAGTCTCCAGCACCTTCTTGGTGACGTCCAGCGAGCCGTCCTCGTTGACGGGATAATCCTCGGGATTGAGGAATTCGGGCAGGTGATCGGGGCGCACCTTGCTGGGCTTGGTGCGCGAAGTGTGCAGGAAGGTGCCGCCGGTGCGGTCGATCTTGCGCACCATCTGTTTGTTCAGCTCCACCACCCACTGATTCCAGCTATTGGGATCATCAGGATTGTAGCGCAGTGGGCCCGCCCAGCCGCGCCGGAAACCCAACACGCGCCAACCCTGATCCACGGCGCGGCGCACAACCATTTTGATAGTGGGATTCAGGCCGGGGACGTCGCCGCCGCCTGTGAGAACAGCCAGTGTTTTTTGTTTTGCATTCATTTTGATGCCTCGCTTTTATTATTGTTTTGATGATGGTTTGCAATGAGGCCAGGAATGATAGCTATCAGAATTCAGGCCATAGAAAACCCGCCGGAGGTGGCGACGACGCTGTCTCCTGCGGGTATTTACACTAAGTTTAGCATGGTTTGAACCGGCAAGCAAGAAGCCTCGCCAGGGGCGAGACTGTATCAATTTGGTCGGTGCAACCATGTTTGGCGCCTTGGCCCCGCCGACTCGAAGTCGGGGCTGGGGGCAGCCCCCTCCTTTTGTTCCTCCCCCGCTCCGGGACGGGCTGGGGAGGAGATAAGGAAGTTTGATTGGATGGGGGCCGCCTGTCTGCCTGCGCAGACAGGCCCAATTGAGCGAAAATATGCCCCCGAAGGGGGACATGCGGCGGAACGCCCTCAGACCTGAATTCATTCGGCGTTTGGAAAAGGAAACGACCGACTAAACTGTTACAGTGTCGCCAGGGGCATGGCGACCTCGCCTGATGGCGGGTGTGGCGGTGCGGCGGCGCAGGAGCGGCGGGCCGTTCGATTGTCGCTTAGTTCGGCAAAAGAGGTGTTGACAATCTGACCGTGGCCGGAGATAATCGGAACATGGCTCCGCATTTGATTCTGCCTCAGTTCATTTATCGGGCCATGATTGCCCACGCCCGGGCCGAATATCCGCGCGAGGCTTGCGGCTTGTTGCGCGGCCGGGCGAGGCGCGTTGTGGGAATGTTGGCTGCGCGCAACGTCGCTCCGGATCCCCAACGGGATTACGAGGTGGATGCGGAGAGCCTGCTGCGGGCGTTGACATGGGAAAACGAGGGGGATGAACTCGTTGCCATCTATCACAGTCATCCTGTCAGCCCCGCCTATCCCTCGGCTGTGGATGCGGGCCGGGCCTTTTATCCCAACAGCGTCTATCTCATCATCTCATTGCAAAACCCCAACGCTCCGCGATTGAAGGGCTACCTTCTGCGGCCCGAGGCGATCTTTCGAGATGACGCGGCCCGCAGATTGCAGCAAGACATTTCTTTCCAGCAAGTGCGTCCGGAGCTGTGGGCGCATTTGTTTTCGGGCGATGCGCCTTTGGCGGATGATTTACGGCTAGGCGCGTCCGCCCCGATTGCATTTTATTTGATTTTCGAGAAACCTGCCTCGCATCGCCCGCCGCCCGTGCGTCTCATTAGCGTGCAGCCAGCGTCCATCAGCATTCAGATCTAGTCAGATGCTGGCCGCGGCGGGCTTCTGATCTCTGCAAATCGCTCCGGAGACCCTCATGCCCAAACGAGTTGCCCTTTTCCTGCTGTTTTTCTCGCTGCTGATATTGGCTTTCACGCCCGCCGTCATCAATGGTCAGGCCGGGCCAGACGCCCGGGTGGATGTGGATGTGTGGTCCGAGCTGGACGCCCGGGAGACGGCCGACGTCCTCATCTTCCTTGGCCCCCGCCCCGATCTCGCTCCCGCCCGGCGCATCATGGATAAAACCGAGCGCGGGCGATGGGTTTACGATACGCTGCGGGCCGCGGCCCGCGAAGGGCAGGCCCCCATCAAAGCCGAACTGCAACGCATGGGCCTGGATTTTCGCTCTTACTGGATCGTCAACGCGATGCGGGTGCGGGTGAACGCGCGGCAGCTCGACCGGCTGCTGAAAGTCTCCAACGTGATCAATGTGACCCTGGACAAGCCCTACCACATCATCGAGCCTTTCCCAGCGGAACCATTTGGTCCCCAGAACGCTGAAAATGTCGAGTGGGGGGTGAATCGGGTGAACGCGCCCTGGGCTTGGGATCAGGGGATCGCCGGCGCAGGCGTGGTGGTGGCCGGGCAAGACACCGGCTATCAGTGGGATCATCCTGCGCTGGAACGGGCGTATCGCGGCTTCGATCCCGCTGATCCCACTCATCCTGACCACGATTACAACTGGCACGACAGCATTCACGCCATCGATCCTCACAACTCGGGGACGAATCCTTGTGGTTTGGATTCGCCCGTTCCTTGCGACGATCATGGGCACGGCACGCATACCATGGGCACGATGGCGGGCAACGATCTGGATCCCGGCGACTCCAGTTGGCCCGAAGGCGCCAACAACGCCATCGGCATCGCGCCCGGCGCCAAATGGATTGGCTGCCGCAATATGGAACGGGGATGGGGCCGCCCTTCCACCTACATCGAATGCTTCGAATGGTTCACTGCCCCCTGGCCCATAGGCGGCGATCCCGAAACCGATGGCGATCCCGGCAAAGCGCCCGATGTCATCAACAATTCGTGGGGCTGTCCGCCATCGGAAGGGTGCAATGGCCCTGAGATCGAACCAGCCCTGAACGCGGCCATCGACGCGGGCATCGTCGTGGTGGTGTCCGCGGGCAACGCTGGCTCCAGTTGTAGCAGCGTCAACGCTCCCCCCGCCATCTATCCCCGCGCCTTTGCCGTGGGAGCCACCGATAGCGCCGACGCCCTGGCCAGTTTCAGCAGCCGCGGGCCTGTCACCTACAACGGCGAGACCTTCCGCAAGCCCGATATCAGCGGGCCGGGCGTCGGTGTGCGCTCCGCTTATCCCCCCAATGGCTACACCTCAATGTCGGGCACCAGCATGGCCGGGCCCCACGTGGCTGGCGTGACCGCATTGCTGCTCTCGGCTGAGCCCAGCCTCAAGGGGCGGGTGGAGATGACCGAGCAGATCCTCATGCGCACGGCTGATCCCAAAACCAGCTCCCAGGGCTGTGGCGGCGACGGCGGCAGCGACGTGCCCAATAACGGCTTCGGCTGGGGCATTGTCAACGCCCAGAGCGCCATCGAATCTCTCAGTCAACAGGGAACGCTGACTGGCGTCATCACCGACACCATTGCCACTGCCGGGGTTCCGAACGCCACAGTCATCCTGCATCCGCTGGGCGACCCGACGACCGCCGTGATGACCACCACGACCGACGCCTCAGGCGTTTACACCTTCAGCACGAATTGGGGCGAATACGAGATCGCCGCCACCAAACCCGGCTACGCCGAGGGGCAGATAGGGCCCATCTATGTGGTGGGAGGCAAGACCACCACCCAGGACTTGGGCATCGATCCCATCCCCGCCAGCCTCACCGATTTGACCATCAGCATCTCTGGCTCGAACATCCTTTTGCTGTGGACGCATCAAGACAGCGCGGTGGTGCGCTACGAGGTGTGGCGGGCCATCAACGCACCCTATTTCACGCCCGACGCCGAGGGAGTCAAGCTAGGCGATGTCACGCCGGACAGTCTGGGTGCCGCGCTCGTCTTCACCGATACCGCCAGCCCTCTGGCCGACGCCAGCCAGCAGGGCAGCTATCTGGTGCTGCCGGTGAACAGCGTGGGGCAGCGAGCCGCGCCCGAGCCGCGCAAGGGCGAATTCGACTTCGACCTGGTTGCTGGCTCGTCGTAATGGTTGCGGCTATTCCTCTCCCACCAGGATGTGGGTGAGGATGGTGGCGCCCGAGCCGCCGATGTTCTGCGTCATGGCGATGTGCGCGTGATCGAGCTGGTTCGCGCCCGCCTCTCCCCGCAATTGCATCACCGCTTCCACGATCTGATACACGCCCGTCGCACCCACCGGATGCCCGCGGGCCTTGAGGCCGCCCATGGTGTTGATGGGCAAACGTCCGTCCCGGGCCAGCGCGCCTGACGCGGCCAGGTCCAGGGCCTTGCCCCGGGGCGCGAAGCCGCTGGCCTCCAGCGATAGCGCAGCCATGATGCTGAACGCGTCGTGCAGCTCGAAGAAATCGATGTCGTTGGGCGTGACGCCCGCCAGCGCGTAGGCCTTTTGGCTTGAGATGAACGCGGCTTCCAGCCACAGCGGGTCGCGGCGATCATGCACGGCCAGGGTGTCGGTGGCGGAGACGCTGGCGGCCACTCGCACCAGACGCTTGCCTCGCCCAAACTCCCGGGCCCGCTCGCAGGGCATCAGCACGACCGCGGCAGCGCCATCGCAGATGGGCGAGCTATCCATGATGTTGATAGGAGGGGCGACGGCAGGGGCTTTCGCATAGCGTTCGGGCGTGAGCCGCAGATGAAACATGGCGTTGGGGTTGCCCATGGCGTTTTCGTGGGCGATGACCGGGAAGGGCGCAAAATCGGCCTTGTCTACGCCAAATTCGTGCATGTACCGTCGCATGATCATGGCATTCAGGGCGACAAAGGTTGCGCCCTCCGCGGCCTCGTAGTCCTGATCCGCAGCCATGGCCAGGCCCGCGGTGGTCTCGGCGGGCAGGGTGTCGGTCATTTTCTCCACCCCGGCCACGATGACCGTATCCATCATGCCGCTGGCGATGGCCAGTACGCCTATGCGCATCGCGGCTGCGCCCGACGCACAGGCCGCCTCGATTTTGGCCGCCTCGATGCCGCGTAGACCCGAAAAATCTGCGATAAGGGTGGCCAGATGCTCCTGGCCGCTGAGTTCGCCCGAAAGCATATTGCCCACATAGAGCGCATCAGCCGTTTCGATGCCCGCATCCGCCATGGCAGCCTGAATCGCGTCATGGCCCAGATGGCGCAGGGATTTGTCCCACAGCTCGCCCACGGGCGTTTGTCCGATGCCGACGATAGCAACGTCTCTCATCGAAAATGTCCTCATTGTCTTGCAAAAATAGTCTCACGCAAAGTCGCCAAGGCGCAAAAGAAAAACTAAAGAAAAACTTAGCGTCCTTGCGCCTTTGCGTGAGATTCGATCACTTCATCTTGATTTTGCCGCGGAAGCGCAAATATGTCGCATAGTCAATTACTGTCCGACGGTCGATGTATTGCTGTGTGGAGGGGGCGAGATGACGACGCTCTTCGATTTTATCGGTGACTTTCAGCGAAAACGCATCGCTGCCCGCGCCCGAGCCAAAGGAGACGACCAGAATGCGGTCGCCCGGCTGCGCTTCATCCAGCACCGCGGTCAGGCCCACCAGGGAAGCGCCCGAGTAGGTGTTGCCGATGACGCCCGAAAGCAGTCCCGCCTCCACTTGCTCCGGCTTGAATCCCAGCATCTTCGCCGCCCGGCTGGGGAATTTGACGTTGGGTTGATGTAGCACGACATAACGGTAGTCGGCGGCGGTGCGGTTCATTTGTTCCAGCAGCAACTTGCCCGCAGTGACCACATGCTCGAAGTAGGCGGGATCGCCGGTGAAGCGCATGCCGTGGGAGGGGTACTCGGCGCCGGGGCGTCGCCAGAAGTCGGGGGTGTCGGTGACGTAGGAGAGAGAGCCTTCCCAGCGGGCCAGGGCTTCGTGGGCCGGGCCAATGATGAGGGCGGCGCCGCCCGCGGCCGCGGTGTATTCCAGCGCATCGCCGGGCCGACCCTGCGCGGTGTCCGCGCCAATGCCCATGGCGTAATCGGCCATGCCCGAGCCCACCAGACCCACCGCAGCCACCACCGCTTCGGTGCCCGCCTTGCACGCGAATTCCCAATCGCCCGCCTGCAGCAGCGGCGCCGCGTCCAGGGCCTCGGCCACGATGGTGGAGGTGGGCTTGACCGCGTAGGGATGGCTTTCGCTGCCCACCCAGATGGCCCGCAGCTCGCGTCCGGCCAGGCTCGCGCGGGCCAGCGCGTTGCGCGCCGCCTCAATGGCTATGGTGGCGGTGTCCTCATCCAGGCCGGGCACGGCCTTTTCCTTGATGGGAACGCCGCCAACGCTGCCTGTCCACTGCTTCGAGACCTCGGTGGCGGGCAGCCGGTAGCGGGGAATGTAAACGCCGTAGCCGACAATGCCCACCGGGCGGGAAGGGGTGAGTAGATGGGATGTTTGGGACATGAAGATGGGGAAGTGGAAAAGTCTGTGAAATGGGAATGATTGGTGATCAATGATTAAAGGTTAAAGATTAAAGATGTGAGGCAATCGCCGTAGAATTCAAAACATCTTTCCATACTTTAATCATTACTCTTTAATCATTATTCTTCTTCGCTCGTGCAACGCCATGTGCCCGCGCTGGATGCCTTCGGTGACCAGCGCGCGCAGCGCGGCCAGGTTTTGAGCCAGGCCCGCGGCGGCCATGATCTGCGAAAGACGGCGGGCGTCGGGGTTGCCCAGCAGTTTCAGGGCCAGCCGGGCGCCAGGATGGTATTTGGTGAGTCCGCCCACAGTGCCCACGGCCAGAGGCATTTCCAAACGCCCCAGCAGGTGATTGTCCTCCACCCGCCAGTCGGTTAGCGCCCGATAATGACCATCCCGGGCGGCCCAGGCGTGTCCGCCCGCTTCGATGGCCCGCCAATCCTGCCCGGTGGCCAGCGCCACCGCGTCGATGCCATTGAACACGCCCTTGTTGTGGGTGGCCGCGCGATAGGGGTCGGCCAGGGCGAAGGCGTTGGCTTCGAAGATGCCGCAGGCCACTTCCTCGCCCGTGAGCTCGGGCGTTTCCAGCGCACCCACCGGAATGCGGCAACTGGCCCAGGCCCGACGTTCGTCGCTGAGATTGGAGAGGATGCGCAGCAGCGCCCGCCCCTCGGTGATGGCTTCCAGCTCGGGGGCCAGGGTCTCGGTCGCGGTGTTGATGGCGTTAGCGCCCATGGCGTCCCGGGTGTCCATTAGCAGATGCACGATGAGCATGGGACCCGCGGGCGTGTCGGGCAGCTTGCGCA
>JALXAF010000488.1 GCA_026992375.1 Anaerolineae bacterium | reverse complement strand
CTCCCTCCCCCGAACACGAGCGCAGCGAGTATCGGGGGAGGGTCGGGGTGGGGGCAAAAAGGAGGCCGGGAGGGGTGAAAGCGACTCCTTGCCGCTTGCGGATTCTAAATTTGGAATTGCTGAATGACGTAATGTGACATTGTCAATCTACTCCTTGCTCCCCGATTCCGCTCCTGTTACAATATCCGCAGTTGCAAGACCTCGGACGTCTATCGAGGTCTTGCCCGCCCCATGAGTTCTGGTTGGTCCACCTCCGTTTCAGGAGATCGTCATTGTGACGGCGTTTTTCTTCGTCGTTTTTATTGTCATCATCATCGCCATCTTGTTGTTCATCTACGCCGACAAGCTTTATGATCTTCAGCTTGATTTCAAACATGACGCCCGGCGACTGGTTCTTGGCGATGACGAGGAACGCCCGACCTCGCTTTGGTTCAGCAGAAACGCCGTCAAAGTTTGGATCAGGGTTTTCTCTATCCTGATGATTTTGTTTACCTTGTTAGCGATGTATCTTTTTGCCCTCGGCCAGCGGTCTGGCTGATCATCACGCCCAACAAAAAGCCCCCGCGGCCTTCCGCGAGGGCTTTCGTCTCGGATGCTTGCTTTTGGCCCGCTACGCCCGGATCTCCTGCCGCTGAAACAGCACGTAGCCCAACGCAAAGAGGAGAATAGTGGCCGCGATGAGTCCCGTGAACTGGGGCCAGATTAGCAGCAGGCTCTGCGCCAGAGGCAGGGGAGAACCGGGAATGGCGCCTTGCGGCAATAGGGGCAGCAACAATCCCAGCCCAACCTGGCGCACCGCCGGATTCAGCAGCGCCGCCAAAATTTCGCCATAGAGGAAGGTGGGCGAGAATCGGGCCAGGGCGATCTGCCATTGCGCCTGGGCGATGACTTCCTGCGGCAATCCCATCCGCACCGGGCTGATGATGTTGGCGAAGAGCCCGGCCAGGATGTTCCAGAAGATGAGGAAGAAGAGCCAGGTGGCCAGACTGGCCATGGCCGCGGCGGAAGGCTGCCGGAACACGATGGAAAAGACCATGGCCAACGCCAGCCAGACGCCGCCATAGAAGATGGTGGCCAGCAGGAAGAGCAGTAGGCGGGCCACCGTCTCGCCGCTAGGCGGCACACCCAGACCGATAAGCCCCAGGCCGATGATCAGCAGCCAGATGACTGTGAGCACCAGGGCCAGGGTGAAAAACGAGGCCAGGAACTTGCCGAACAACAACGCATCCCGATAGATGGGTTGGGAGAGAATGCGCGAGAGGGTGCGCCGGTTGAACTCGCCATTGATGGCGTCGAAGGAGAGAGAGATGGCGATAAGCGGCACCAGAATGCTCAGGAATTCCACGAATGAGGGGATGGGCGGCTTGCTGACGGTGAACAGCTTGAGAAAGAGGAATGGATCGCGACCAATGCTCTCGCGGATCTGCGACATGGCCGCGTAGACCGCGCCCACCGCGGTGAGCAGAATCAGCACCTCCAGAATGCGCATCCGGGAGCTGGTGAGCAGATCGGCCATCTCTTTGAAGACAACCGCCCACAGGCCCGTCCAGGGTGAGCCCTCCCGGGCGCGGCGGCTCATCTCAAGCTGCTTGCTTGACGCGGTCATGTTCCACCTCCTGGAAATAGCGAACGTAAATGTCGTCCAGACTGGGCGCTTCGACATTCAGGCTGAGCAGACGCCCGTCGGCCAACACCGCGGCTCGGGCCGTCTCGGCTCGCAGGTCGCCCTGAGCCCGCACCTCATACCGGTTGCGGCCCAGATAAGCCACCTCGGTGACGCCCTTCACCTGTTGCAGCGCCCGCTCGATGGCCTTTCTGTCGCCTTCCACTTCCAGCTCGATGCGATAGCCGCCCTTCATGTACTGCCGGGCCAGCTCCTCCACCGTGCCCGAGAGGCCCATCCGGCCCTTGTAGAACAGGCCCACCCGATCGCACACCGCCTGCACCTGGTGCAACAGATGCGAGGCCAGCAACACGGTGATGTCCTCATCCTTGAGCTGGCGGATGATGTTGAGGAATTCATGCGCGCCCTCCGGGTCCAGCCCCTGGGTGGGCTCATCCATGATGATCATGCCCGGCTGCTTGATGAGCACATCGGCCACGGCCAGACGCTGGCGCATGCCTCGGGAGAAGGTCTTCACCGGATTGTCCATCACCTCTCCCAGGCCCAGCCGCTTCAGGGCTTCTTCGATGCGTTTCATAGCCTCCTTGCGGGGAATGCCATTGAGGCGGGCCGTGTACATGAGATTTTCCACCGCGGTCAGGTCGTCATAAAATCCCACCTGGTCGGGAATGTAGCCGACCCGGGCCTTGACGCTGAGAGGCTGGCGGGCCGGGTCCAGGCCCAACACCCGCACTTCGCCCGCGGTAGGTTCGGTCAAGCCCAGCAGCATCAAGATAGTGGTGGTCTTGCCAGAGCCATTGGGCCCCAACATGCCGAATATCTCACCCTGGTGGATGGTCATATCCAGATTATTGACCGCCACCACCCGATCGTAACGCTTGGTGAGTTTGCGGGTTTCGATGACAGGTTTGCTCATGGCGTCCTCCTTCCGCCTTATCGGCGGCCAAAGCGGACCACGGCCAGAGCAACCACCGCCACGGCAATGGCTATCAGGGCGATGCCGATGACGCCCCACAGGGTGGAGGTGCGCACGGTGATGCGGAAGTCCGCGGATTTGCTGGCGCCCTCAGCAGGCTTGGCCCGCACGGTCACGATGTAATCGCCGGCAATGGCCTTATCGCCGGGCCGCACATTGGCCGTGACTTCCACCTGCTTCCCCACCGGGATTTCATCGATGGTCTTGGGATCGAAATCCACCTTCCAACCCGAAGGCGAAGTGGCGCTCAGCTCGACATTGTGGGCTGCCGCCGTGCCATTGTTGATGACCACCACCTTGATGGGCGATTCCTTGCCCGCATACGCTTCGCCCGAAAGCCGTCCATCGGGCCCGCTCACCTTCAATTCCGGCTGGCCCGCCACCTCGATGGTCAAATCCAGCTGGGCCTGCACATCGCCGCCTTGGGCCAGCACCTTCAGGGGATAAGAGCCCGCGGGGATGACGCCGAAAGCCTTGGCTTCCACCGAGATGCGCTTGGAGCTATTGGCTTCCACCGGCAGGCTGGTGATATCTTTGCCCGACAGCTTGAAATTCACGGTGAAACCCGCGGGCGCGTCTGCGATGAGATTCACATCCAGGTCTTCATCGCCCTCATTTTTCAAGGTTGTATTGAAACGGAATGTGCTGGTGGGCGTCCCCTTTAGCGTAGGAAGATCGGTGGTGAAAGTCAGCTTGGGGGGCAGCTTCTCTTCCACCGTCAATGAAAGAGGCAGCGTGGCGGTTGTTCCCTGCCCCTTGGCCTCCACCACAAACTGATAATCACCCGCGGCCACATCAGCTGGGGGCTCCAATTTGAGGTCTACGGTGATGTCGTTGTCCGTCGTCACATAAGCTGATTTGATGATGCGTCCCGACCCCCGGAAGGTCACCTTCCATCCGTCGGGCAGTTCCTTCATGTCCAGTGTGACGATTTGATCCTTCGTTTCCGTCTTTAGGGTTAGCGGAAAACTGACGGTCTTCCCAGGCTCCGTCACCTGCGCCGGATACTTGGTGTAAAGGCTTAGATCCTTGCCGCCATCCTGCGCCATGGCGGGCGCCTGAGCGCCAACCACAAAAATCAGCGAAAGAATCAATGCTGCAATAATGAAACGTCGCATTGTCTAACCTCCATGTTTTCTACAATGAATGGGATTTAGATGCGAGCGCGTCAAAAAGGCGCGTTACAAACCATTTAACGCGCTGATTTGTTTGCAAAGCATTTGCGTTGGATTAAGAAAACATTAGAAAGGCGGGGCTTGCCGCTGCGTGGTCAGACCTCATTCGCCCAATCGCCGACTCAAGGCGATGAGCGCATCCAGCTTTGCCAGCGCAGCGCCCGAATCGATGCTCTCCCGCGCCCGCGTCAGTCCTGTCCGCCAATCGGCGTCCTCCGCGCACAGGGCCGCGGCCGCGTTGAGCAGCACGATGTCCCGTTTCGGGCCTCGCTCCTCGCCCGCGAGAATGGCTCGCAGCGTAGCTGCGTTCTCCTCGGGCGAGCCACCCATCAGGTCCCGCAGATGCGCCCGCGGCAGACCGAGCTCCAGCGGATCGAGCTCAAAGGTGGTCACCCGACCCATCCGCAGATGACTCACCCGATTCACACCGGTCACGCTGAGCTCATCCAGCCCATCCGCGCCATGAACCACATAGGCCGCGCTCACTCCTAATCGCCCGAGCACATGGGCGATAGGCTCGGTGAGTTCAGCCGCGAACACGCCCATCACCTGATGCGTGGCGCTGGCCGGATTCGTCAGCGGCCCCAAGATGTTGAAAATCGTGCGCACACCCAGCTCTCGCCGCGGGCCAATGGCGTGCTTCATGGCCGGGTGATGATAGATGGCGTAGAGAAATCCAATGCCCACCTCATCGATGCACCGCCCCACCTCATCGGGCGAGAGATCGAGATTCACCCCCAGCGCCTTCAGCACGTCGGCGCTGCCAGATTTCGAGGTGATGGATCGATTGCCATGCTTGGCCACGCGTGCGCCCGCTCCCGCCGCCACAAAGGCCACGGTGGTGGAGACATTGAATGTGCCGCTATGATCCCCGCCCGTGCCGCAGGTGTCCACCAACGGCCCCTTGACGTGATGATGCACCACAACCGCGTGCTCGCGCATAGCTCGGGCGCTCCCCGCTATCTCCTCGATGGTTTCTCCTTTCATGCTCAGAGCGACGAGATAGCCGCCGATCTGAGCGGGCGTGGCCTCGCCCGCCATGATTTGATTCATAACGGCGTAGGCTTCATCTTCGGTCAACGAATAATGTTTGACGATGTGTGAAATGGCTTCCTTGATATTCATGGTTAAGTGATTTGGCGTTGGTTTGGGCGGGAGCGGGCTAACAAGCGGGCTCTTTTGGATTTCAGGGGGTGAGATGCCGGGCGGATTCGCAATTCGCCCTGAGAGCTCTCTGCATCCAGCCGGATTCGCAATCCGGCCGGTCTGGCAAAGCCAATGTCCCCTGAAATCCAGTTGAGCCAACAAGCGTAACTCATCTTTGGAACAGGTTCAACAGGGCCGCCAGGAACAAGGGCATACATCCCGATGGCGGCTTCTGCGGCGGTGGCGTAGGAGCGGGCTCCGGCGGCGGCGTGGGAGTGGGCTCCGGCGGCGGCGTGGGAGTGGGCTCCGGCGGCGGCGTGGGAGTGGGCTCTGGCGGCGGCGTGGGAGTGGGCTCTGGCGGCGGCGTGGGAGTGGGCTCTGGCGGCGGCGTGGGAGTGGGCTCTGGCGGAGAGGCATTCTTCGCCGCTTCCCAGGCCGCAAACGCATCCACCCGGCCCGCGCCTTGCGTATTGAGGCTCAGTTCCAGATCCACCGCAGTGGACTTGAATATCTCTTTGATCTGGCGGGGAGAAAGCGCAGGATTGGCCGCCAGCAGCAGCGCAGCCACGCCCGCCGCATGGGGCGTGGCCATGCTCGTGCCCGAAAGCGAGGTGTAATAGCCGCCCGGCTCATTATTGCCCAGCGACGTTCCCTCGGCCCGCGCGGAAATGATGTTCACGCCCGGCAGCACCACATCGGGCTTGACGCGGCCATCGGACGTGGGGCCGCGGGATGAGAAACTCGCCACATCATCCGTGTCATCGCTGGCTCCGATGGTGATCACCTCGCGAGCGCATCCGGGCGAGCCCACCGTGCGCGACGCCGGGCCGCTATTGCCCGCCGCCACCACCACAACCACGCCCTTGCCAACGGCTGCATCGCACGCTTCCGAGAGCGCATCGGTTCCGTCGCAGCTCATATCGCCGCCCAAACTCAGGTTGACCACCTGTGCCTGCTGCGAGATGGCCCAATCCAGGCCCGCCATCACGTCGCTCATGCGGCCATTGCCCTCATCATCCAGTACCTTGGCGATGTACAAATCGGCCTGCGGAGCCACGCCGCGATACTTGCCCTGGCTGGCCGCGCCCGATCCGGCGATGATGCCCGCCACATGCGTGCCGTGCCCATGACCGTCCTGGGCCGCACCCTTGCCCGAGAAATCGGCGGCGGCCCGAATTCGATCCTTCAAATCGGGATGATTCAGATCGCAGCCCGTATCGAGAATGACCACGCGCACGCCCGCCCCTTCATCGCCCTGAGCCCAAACCCTGTTCGCGCCGATATGCGGAACTGAGACATCCAGCAAAGCGTGCACGGGCATATCGTACCAGATACGCTCCACCTCGGGGTCTTCGGCCAGCCGCTGGATAGCGTCGGGCGCGATCTGCGCGGCGACGCAGGGCATCAGCGAAAAGGTGCGCTTGGGTTCGACAGCCATTTCCGCCAACGCGGTCGCGGCTATCGGTTCGCGCACAGCCCGGTAGCGGATGATCACGGGAATGGGCTCTTGTTCGGCTTCCGCCGCAGTCGCGCTGAGCCGTGAAAGGATTTCTAACAGCGAGGAGTGGATTTTTGAGGTGGACATGATAGCGAACCTCTCAGAGTGCGCGTATAGACTGATCCGGCTCAATCCGTAGCACCCAGGGCTCGACGGCCAGTTGCATCAGCGCGTCGCTCCGACACGCCACTGCCAGCGTGGGGATCAACTGGATGCGTCGATGCACGCGACACGGTGCATCCCGCACCGCCAGCTCGATCTCGGGCGAAAGCGCGGTGACGCGAATGAGTGCGTGAACCGCATCGTCGGGGTGTTGTTGCAGCCAGGACCAGAAATCAGGGGGGAATTTAGCCTTTGGGGATTCTGGCATGGCCCAATGATAGTCTTATGGAAACTTTTTGTCAATCATAAAGCAACCGACCACAAATGGGACATTTCACAATTTGTCCCTCATGCACCTTTTGCACCACCGAAGTCGGCAGCGAAGCCCCGCAGCCGCTGCAACTTTTGCCCTCCAGTTTCGCCAACGCCAGCCCGCCCAACTTCTTGCGCATGGCTTCATAGCGCTGGAGGTCCTCCGTTGGCAATGTGGCCGCCACCTGCTCGCGCCTGGCTTTCAATTGGCGGGCGTGCTGCACGATGGCCTCCTGCTCCTTTTCCAGAGCGCTTTTGCGTTCAATCCAGGCCCGTTTCATGGCTTCGAAGGTCTCCCGGGCCTCGTTCATAACCCGCTCCGCCTCTTCCAGCTCCAGCATCGCCTCCAGCGCAGCCTCCTCCAGCGTCTCCTGATGACGTTTCAGCGCTTCGATGTTCTGCTGCATGGCCACCTGCTCCCGGGCGTCTCTGATTTTTCCGCCATACAGCTTTTTTTCCAATGACGCTATCTTGGTCGCGTGTTCGGTTGCTTTTTCATCTCGCAGACGTCGCTCCTTGCGCCATTTCGCCACTTGCGCTTCGGCCTGCTTCACCCGTTTGGCCTGTTGCTGCAGTTCGGATGAAGGCTGCATTGCCTGCTTGTTCTCGGCGTATCGCCGCCTGTCTGCATCCAGTTCCAAATCGATTGCCTGTAATGACGCCAGTAATTTGATAGACTGCATAAGTCTTGTATGGTGGGTGCGGGAGCGGAATCAACGATTTTGGTGGGGAGCCGCCCTGTCAGCGGTCACACAGACGCGGCTAGTCTTCCATCTTGCGAATCTGGTGAGCCAGGATGATAGCCTCGGCCACCACGCGCATGGGCTTGCGGGAATCCATCGAAAGCTTCTGGATGCGTCTGAAGGCCTCCGCTTCGCTCATGCCCTCTTTGTCCATCAGCAGTCCCTTGGCCCGATCCACCGATTTTCGGGTCTCTAAAGTGCGACGCAAATCCTTCGCCTCTTTCTTGATGGCCCGAAACTCGTGGAATCGCTCCAGCGCCGTCTCGATGGCAGGCGCCAGATCCGCCTCGGAGAATGGCTTGACCAGATAGCCGACCACGCCCGCCTCCTTGGCCCGCTCCACCAGATCGCGCTGGCTATAGGCGCTCAGCAGCAACACGGGCGCGATATCCTCCTCGGTGAGAACCCGGGCGGCTTCAATGCCATCGAAATCATCGCCCTCGAAGCGGATGTCCATGATAACCAGGTCCGGCTTGAGCTTGCGAGCCATTTCCACGGCCGTGCGTCCATCGCGGGCCTCACCGATGATCAGGTAGCCCTGGTCTGTCAGCATCTCGCGCAGATCGCGGCGAATCAGGGATTCGTCGTCGGCAATGATAATTCGCGTTCGTCGTGATGATGTCATTGTTCCTTGCCTCTGGCGGCATCCCTGGGGAAGATCAACCTCGCCCGGGCGCCGCCTTCTGATCGAGTGGTGAATGTAATGCTTCCTTTTAGATCATCCTGCACCAAGGTGCGAATAATGTCAAGACCGATGCTGGCGTTTGCCTCGGGGGAGAAGTCTTCGGGCAATCCCTGGCCGGTATCGTCCATAATGAGTTCGACCAGATCGTCCCGGTCGTAAAGATAGATGCGAATCTCCCCTGATTGCTGTTCCCCAAAGCCGTGCTTGACAGCGTTGAGCAACAGCTCGTTGAAAACCAGAGCGCAGGTCGTCACCTTGTTGGTGGGAAGAATGACGTCATCCGCCTCCACCACGCTGATGCGGATGCGTCGAAGCGGCCCCACCAGGCCCATCTGCGTCTGAGGCACGATCTGCGAGATCACAGCTTTTAGATTCAAGGTGTCGCCTTCGCTGTAGGAAAGGGATTCATGGATCACGGACATGCTGAGAAGCCGGTTCATGGCCTCTTTCAGAAGCTGGCGGGCCTCTTCGGTTTGCGCCCGTCGCGCCTGCATTCTCATTACCGAAATGAGTAATTGCAGATTGTTCTTGAGACGGTGATGCACTTCCTTGATCATCGCCGATTTCACCTTCAGCTCCTGATCCCGCTCCCGTTCTTCGGTGACATCGTTGACCAAAAGCAACGCGCCATACCGATCGCCCGATTTATATCCCCATCGCACGCGTTCCCAAAAAGTGAGATGATCAGGGGGGCCAAAGAGGGGAATCACGCTGCGCTGCAGAATGCGCTCGCGCACCATGCTTTCCGAGAAAATGCACAGCCGCTCCTCCCAGGCCTGGCGCACCAGCTCATGGTCGCCAGCAGCCACCTCGTTCAGCGTGCGCAGACGCAGATCATCCAGATAGCCCATGCGGCGATAGACGTTGGCGGCAATGCCGCTGAGGTAGCGATAGCGTCCCAGGCCATCCACGAAAATAATGCCGCTGCGATCGGTGAAAGGCGGCAGGTTCTCGCACCCGCGAAACGCCCCCTGAGCCAGCATGAGGAAAAAATGAGCCAGGGCCCGCTGAAAAGACCTGGAGCGGCGTTTGTGTCGGGCCTGTTCCACCGCGTTGGTGCATACCCCCACTGCAGCCATGATCTCCCCCGTCTCGCTCATCACTGGCCAAACCTGCTGCTGCACTTCCGTGCGCACATCAGGAATTTCCTTCAGCACCCGATAATTATAGGCGCCTTTGGTCACGGCTTGCCACAGCCAGGGCCGCTCCTCTCGGCTGAGACAGCGCCCGGCTTGAGGCGTCTCGTAGAGGGTTGCCATGGCGTGGGATCGGGCGTGAATGGCGATGCAAAAGCGATCCTCGTCAGGAAAAAACAGAAAAAGATCGGACCTGGCGACATCGGCGGCGATGGGCAAACTTTTTCGCACTCGCTCCAACAACTCGCGTTCTCCCTCTGAGAGCGACGCGAGACGCTCCTCCCAGATAGCTTCGTCCAGATCGAAATACTGACTTTCCACGAGGATCTTCTTTGATCACAGAAAAGTGAAGGGGTTGGCTGGCGAGAAAATGCCAAAAAGGAGGGCCGACGGTCTCCCATCGGCCCTCGCAGTCGGGGCGGGGCGATTCGAACGCCCGACCTCTTGAACCCCATTCAAGCGCGCTACCGAGCTGCGCTACGCCCCGACAACAGGAGCAAGTATAACGAAAGAGCCTTGCGGTGTCAAGTTTCTGCGCGGGCGGGGAGACTGTAGCAGATCGAACGACGCTTTGCTTCGCGGCGCTTTTATTCCGCACTGACGATTCCTTCTGCGCCCGCGTCGCCGCCCACGAAATAGGCGATGGTCACGCCGTCGCCGCCCTCGCCCGCCTCGCCCGAGCGGTAGCGCGACACCACCGGATGATTGCGCAGGAAGTCGCGCACCACCTTGCGCAACGCTCCCGTGCCCTTGCCGTGGATGATGC
>JALXAF010000487.1 GCA_026992375.1 Anaerolineae bacterium | reverse complement strand
TCCAACTGGTGGGGGCGGGCGGCCAGGTGTATGGCAGTCTGCACACCTATCCCGGCCACGGCAACGCAGCCACCAATATCTGGCAGCCGGGCGTCTTTCAGGAGACCTACTGGCTGACCGTGCAGCCAGAGCTGCCCCTGCCTGCGTCCGGGCGCCTGCTGGTCGCGCTCTTCAATCCCGACGCCGACCCCGCTTATCTGCCCATTTACGACAGCCAGGGCCACCGCGCGGGCGACAGCCTTCACTTCGGCTCCCTGCGCATCAGCCCCGATGAAAGCCTGCCCGCTCCGCCCCTCGCCGCAGCGCCCAAAGCCACCTTCGACGATGTGCTGCTGCTGAAAGACGCAGTCATTCTTCCCGATCCCCAGCAACCGGGCGGCATTTTCCCGGTGTGGCTGCGCTGGCAGGCCTTGGGGCCCGGCCCCGACGATCTCACCCTGAGCCTGCAATTGCTGGATCAAAATGACGTCTGGGTCGCGGGCGTCGATGGCGAGGTTAGCGACATTCTCCTTCCCCCGCACTGGCGACGAGGAGATCATCTGGACACCGTCCGCTGGTTCCCCCTTCCCGCCGACATCCCGCCCGGGCGCTACAAACTGGTTGCAGCCCTGTATCGCTCCGGAGATATCAGTCGCATTCCCGCCACCGGCGCCGACGGACGCCCCCTGCCCAACAACGCCTGTGTCCTGGGCGAGATCATCATCCGCTGATGTTGGCGCGTTGGGAAATATGATACAATGTTCGTCAAACGTCAAACGTCATTCCGACGACCGCAGGGAGGAGGAAACTCCCAGGTGCTACACACTTCCCGCAGGATCAAGCGCGTCGCACCTTTCGGTCGCTGCGCTCCCTCGAAATGACGCAGGAGAGCCGTAATGCGTGATTCGTGATGCGTGACGACCTCACGCATTACGCATCACACCCGTTGCAGACTCGCCCGACGCGGGCTTTGCCAACCTTCAGCAACCAGCGATCATCCTATTTCCAAAACAGTCACCACGAGCGATTGCTCGCCACATAACGAACGAAAATGGAACGCAGAAACATCTGATGCTCACAGATTTTCGCAGATTATTCTGATTTTATCTGTTTTTATCTGCGTAGATCAGCTTTTTCTGCGTCATCTGCGTTCTATTTCCAAAACAAAAACGCCATGCCCGCATCCATCGATCTGCTCGTTCACGTCACCCACGAAGCCGGCGTCAAGGTCGGCGGCATCGGCGCGGTGCTCAATGGTCTGCTGGGAGCCGACGCCTATGGAAAGGCGGTGGCGCGCACCATCGTGGTGGGGCCTTACAACGTGGATAATCCCGGCGAGATGGCCCGGCTTTTCGCGCCCGGCAACCGCCTGCGCCTCCTCTACGCCCGCAACCGCGGCATCGTCCTGCTGCCCCGGCCCCTGGCCGACGCCTTCCGCAGCATCGAGGACGCGTTCGACGTCGAGATTCTGTATGGACTCAGGCCCTTCGGCGGGGTCGAGCATGAAGTCCTCCTGGTCAACGTCACCCGCATCAACCAGGATCGGGTGCGCGACTTCAAATACTTCCTGTGGGATCAATTCGGGTTGGACGCGGCCCGCTACGAACACGACGAGGAATTCCGGCTTTTCATAAACCTGGCCGAGCCCGCCTACGCCGCCCTCTACCATCTGGCGCAGGATTCGGGCGACAAGCGCATCATTCTGGCCCACGAATGGATGGGCGTGCCCCTGGTTTTGGCTGCGATGCAGCGGGACGCCGACCTGTGGCGCACCTTCTTCTACGCCCACGAAGTCGCCACGGCCCGCCTGCTGGTGGAAGCGCATCCGGGCCACGACACCCGCTTCTACAACGTCTTGCGGCTGGCCCTGCAACAGCATCAGAGCGTCTCCGATCTGTTCGGGCCGCAGGATGATTACTTCAAGCATGCGCTGCTGGAGCGGGCCGCCCTGTTCGACGGCATCCTGGCGGTGGGGGATCCGGTGGTGGACGAGTTGCGCTTCATGGGGCGGGCCTTCGCCGACCGCGAGATCGATCTGGTGTACAACGGCGCGCCTGCGGCCCGCATCAGCCTGGATGATAAAAAACAGAGCAAGGCGCTGCTGCAGGAATACGCCCGCAACCTGCTGGATTTCACGCCCGACTTCATCTTCAGCCACGTCACCCGCTTCGTGCTCAGCAAAGCGCTGTGGCGGGATGTGCGGGTGCTGGAGCATCTGGATCGCATCTTTCAGCGCGCCGGAAAAACCGGCATTCTCTACATCCTCTCCAGCGCCGAGCCCACAGGCCGATCCCCCGAGCAGGTTTTCCATTGGGAGCGAGAATATGGCTGGCCCGTGGGCCATCGGGCCGATAACGGCGATCTCATCGGGCTGGAGGTGGATTTCTTCTTCCACGTGTTGGAGCCCTTCAACCAGCGCAGCAAAGCCATCAAAGCCGTGCTGATCAACCAATTCGGCTGGAGCCAGGATCGTTGCGGGCGTCGCATGCCCCAGTCGATGACGTTCATGGATCTGCGCCGGGGCGCGGATGTGGAGTTCGGGCAGAGCATCTACGAGCCCTTTGGCATCGCCCAGGTCGAGCCCCTGAGCTTTGGCGCGTTGTGCGTGCCCAGCAGCGTCTGCGGCGCAGTGGGCTTCGTGCAGCGGGCCGCGGCTGATCTCCCCGATTTCCCCAACGTGATCGTGGCCGATTACGTCACCCCGCCCGCAGACTGGACCTGCCACAGCGCGGCCGACGCCCTCAGCATCGACCAATACGCCCGCGACATCATCGAACGCCAGCGCAGCAAACGTGTGGCCGAAGCCATCGCCGCCCGCCTGCCCCTGACCGACGAGGAAGCGCGCGAGATGCTGGCCTCGGGCCAACGGGTCGCGCATCGCATGAGCTGGAAGGTGGTGGTGCAGGATTATCTGTTGCCCGCATTGCAAAGAAACCAGTGAAGCGCTTGACCAAGATCCTCCTCATCGCATTCGCCCTGGTCCTGCTGTGGGGCATCTACGCCTATCTCGATGTGACCTTGCGCTATCGGGGCCGGATTCTCGCGCCCGATGAACTCGATCACCGTCCGGTGGCCATCGTTTTTGGCGCGGGCGT
>JALXAF010000486.1 GCA_026992375.1 Anaerolineae bacterium | reverse complement strand
CGGGAGAGGGAGCCGCTGGTTTGCAAAGTTTTTTGCAGGCGGAGAGGTCTTCCCCCCCGCTTGCGAGGGGGGGAGCGAGGGGGGGGGCTGCCGTAGCAGACGCCAACCCCCTGAAAACAGACTACCTTAGCAGTTACACCCCGTCAGTAATTGTCCAGGAACATCAGCGCGCCCTCATGGCGCAACAGCCACATTTTGCGCCAGAGCCCGCCCCCATAGCCGCCCAGCTTTCCGCCCGCGGCCACCACGCGATGACAGGGAACGATGATGACGACGGGATTGGCCGCATTGGCCGCGCCCACCGCCCGGGCTGCGCCCGGTTTCCCCAGGGCAGCGGCTATCTGCCCATAAGTGCGCGTTTCGCCAAAGGGGATCTGCTGCAGTTGCTCCCACACCGCGCGCTGAAAAGGGGCCCCCTGCAATCGCAAGGGCAGATCGAACGCGGTCAGTTCGCCCGCAAAATAGGCCGTGAGCTGATGAATGGCCTCCATCAGAGTGGCGTCGGGCCTATGCGCCTGGGTGGGCGCTTCCACGAACCGGGCCATGGTCAGGGCCCGGCCATCGCCCCGCAGTTCGATGAAGCCAATGGGCGAGTGAAAATAGGCGTAGGAGATCATGCCTTGAGTTTACTCTCAGATGGGAAATTCGTCAACTGATCATGTCGGGCAGCGGTCAGACCCCGGGGGTCTCCGCCCCGCGCCAGCAGCATCTCTTTTGACTCCTCCTCACAGGGGGCAGGTCTGGTGTCCAGGGTTTGCCGACATAACAAACTGCATTGCACGCCGCGTGACTTTTGGCGACCCTGCCTCGGGCCTCTCGCGGTTTTCCGCGCGTCGATGCTTCATGTTATAGTATCTTCCATCTGATTTTTGCGGAGGATGTATGACTCATGCTTACGACGAGGCTTTTGTCCTCACCCGGGCGCTGCCTTATCACGGCTATTGTTTTGTTTGCGGCGATGAAAATCCCCATGGCATTGGCTTAACCTGGAAGGCTTCCTTTCGACGGAAATCGCCCGATGAAGCGGGGCGTTTCCCGCCCGGCAGCGTACTTGTCTCCTCAGATTTTCATTTCAAGCCGGCGCAACAGGGTCCGCCCGGCCACGCTCATGGCGGAGCCAGCGCTGCGGTCATCGATGAGGCCATGGGCGCGAGCGTGTGGCAATCGGGCTATCGGGCGTTATTGGCCCATTACGAATTGGATTATAGGCGGCCTGTTCCCCTGAACTCGTCCGTGCGGGTCGAGGCTTGGGTCGAAAAGGTGGATGGACGCAAGGTGTACGCCCGGGGACGCCTGCTGCTGTCCAGTGGCGAAGTTGCGGTGTCTGGCTCAGGCCTGTATCTGCATATTCCCGACTTCTTCGAGGTTAATTCGTGGATGGAGGAGAGACCCGAGGACTGAAAAAACCTTGGCTTCACCGAAAGAAGTATTGTCTTACGCACAATTGCGAAGACGCCAGGAGGATGAAGGATAGGTTAAGCCTATGAAACGTGTTTTTGTCAAATTGATATTCCTTGTCATTATTTTTATCCTTGCCGGATGCGAGGCCGCCCCAACCGCGACGCCTGCGCCGCCCACTCAAAAGGCCGGGGCGACCGCGACGTCGGTTAACGAGCCGCAGACCCGGCCGTCACCTCCGCTTACTCCCAGTCCGCCTTCTTTGTCCACGCCGCTTCCGCCCGAGGCTCAGGCCCTGCTGGGTGAGCTGGAAATGACTGCTCAGGAGTTGTTCAGCACGTTGGACCGGGCCCAGGCCGAGAATTATCCGCAAGAGCTGATCGACGAGATCATCCGCAACTATGTGAAGGCCATCGAGGACATCGAGGCGCAGTTAGCAGCGGAGAACGTCCCCTTCACCCCCCTCGATCTGCCTCCAACGCCTGCTGTCGCGGCCAGGAAGGAGGTTTTTGATGCGGGTATGGTGACCGCAGACGGCGTGCATCTGGCTGCAACCTATTATCGTCCTGCCGCCACAAATGCGCCTGGGGTGGTGTTGCTGCATATGTTAGGCCGCAATCGAGGAGATTGGGACTCATTCGCCCGCCAGTTGCAAGAGCTGGGCTACGCCGTTTTGACTATTGATTTTCGCGGACACGGCGAGAGTGAGGGAAAGCGTGAGTGGAGCAAGATGACGTTGGACGCGGCCATCGCTGCGAGTTTCATCCGCGCCCGCCCCGAAGTTGATCCCGACCAGGTTGTGCTGATGGGCGCGTCGATTGGCGCTAACATCGCTATCAATTATGCAGCCCAAGACGACGACATCAGTGGCGTGGCGTTGCTGAGCCCGGGCCTGGATTATCATGGGGTGAAAACCGCGGATGCAGTGAAACAATATGGCCCCCGTCCCCTGTTCATCGCAGCCAGCAGTGAGGACGAATATGCTGCGAAAAGCGCTCGCAAGTTGGCTTCTCTGGCCGCGGGCCCGCACCAACTCCTCATCCTCGATAACCAGGGCCACGGCACGCAGATGTTGGGCAAAGACAACGGCCTGGGGGATGCCATCTTCCAATGGCTGGCCAGAGTCGCATCTCGGGAAAAATGACAGAGACGACGGTGGCCCGCCGTCTCTGTCATACGAATCATCACTGGGTGATGGTCACGGAGCCGTTGATGACGCCGTGGGCAATGGCGTTTCCTTGTGTATCCGATAAAGTGTCATCGGACCAGGTTAGCGAGGTGGACCCTGTGCGCTGAGGCGAGAATTGAATATGGGCAATAACGCCTGTGCCTGAAGCGCCGGGCTGGGAGCCATAACTGAAGCCGCCAAAAGTGATCTTCCCGGCAGAGTTGTCAATATCGGGCCCTAACGGACTGGCATTACGTCCCGTCGAGCCAAGGAATGGCCCCAAACTGGCGTCCTCGGCGTGCAGGATGTTGGGATCGAAATGGAGTGTAAACTGGAATCCGCCGAGATCGGAGACGTTGCTTACGCGCACATCCAGTGCAAACGCGCCGTTGCCCAGACTGTGTGAACTCGTGATAGGGTATGGGTACAGGTTCGTGCCGCTTATGGGCGTAGGTGTGGCGGTGGGGGTAGGTGTGGCGGTGGGCGTAGGCGTGGCGGTGGGCGTGGGCG
>JALXAF010000485.1 GCA_026992375.1 Anaerolineae bacterium | reverse complement strand
TCCGCCTCCTCCAGCGAACCGTTCAGCAACTCCAGATAGCCGATGTTGTTGTAAACATCCGCTCGATCGGGATCGAGATCCAACAGGCGGACGAACGCGTCCCGGGCTTTTTTCACCTCATCATCCTTGTAGTAAAGATAACCCAAGGCGAGAAAAACGTTTTCATTCTCAGCGCCCGCGGCCAGGGCTTTTTCCAGCGTCTCAATGGCGAGCGCGTTCTTGCCCTCGCGATAATAGGTGAAACCCAGGGCGGAGAGATAGTCGGGATCGTCAGGATCAGCTTCCACCGCGACCTTCAGATTGGCCTCGGCCTGGGGCAGCAGCCCCTGATCCGATTGCAGCACGCCCAGTTGATAACGGGGCGTAGGGTCTTTGGGGTCCAGCTCGATGGCCCGCTTGAACGCCCGCATGGCGTCGCGGGGCTGATCCAGCGAGAGATAGGTCATGCCCAATGCGGTCTGCACCTGGGCGGTCGGGGGCAGGTCGGGGGCGAGACGGCGCAGGGCCTTGCGCGCGCCCCTGGGGTCTTGCTCCACCTGCGAAGCGATGACTTGCAGTTGAGAGAGTGCGTCAGTCATGGGATTCCTCCATGGGGTTGATCGGTAGCGGTTGCGGCGGGCCGTCATAAAGCCCGCGGCGGTCATTCAGCCGGATTGCGATGACGTCCCAGAACATGCGCCAGGTGTCTCTCAGCGGATCCACGCGACTGTCTTCGTCGAAATACCAATTGATAGGCACTTCCACGATCTTCTTGCCCTTTTTCAGGGCGATGTACAGGGCTTCGACATCGAAAGTCCAGCCCATGATGGTCATGTAGGGGAAGATTTCCAGGGCCGCCTGCCGGGTGAACATCTTGAATCCGGCTTGGGTGTCGCTAAAGCCGGGCACAGCCATGGTGCGAACGATGAAATTGAAGACCCGGCCCATGAGATGCCGATAGACAGGCTCACCGAATCGATGGGCGCCGGGCGCTTCGCGACTGCCAATGGCCACGTCATAGCCATCCAACTGGGGCGGCAGAAATTTCTCCACTTCGGCGATGGGCATGGAAAGATCGGAATCGCAGATGAACAGATACTCCCCTCGACCCGCGTAGATGCCGGTGCGCACCGCAGCGCCTTTGCCCTTATCGCTGTGGATGACGCGAATGTTGTCGTGGTCGCTGGCGAACCCTTCGGCGATTTCGGTGGTGCGATCGGTGCTGCCGTTTTCGACGATGATGACTTCCACGCCGTAGGGCGCGGTCTGCATCCACCCGATGATCTGCTTCATGGAATCAGGCAGCCGCTGTTCCTCGTTGTACGCCGGAATGATGATGCTCAGCAAGGGCTGTTGCGTTGGTTGAGTGGAGATGTCTGAACTCATAAAATCAAAAAGGGAAGGTAATTACTAAGGTTGTCACCGGTCGTCACTCGAAAACCACTAAGAACACTAAGACACAAAGGCACAAAGGGAGATTTATACATTTTTTTCTTCGTGTCTTCGTGCCTTAGTGCCCTTTGTGGTTTGTTAACCGGGGTGCGTTAGCAGTTACAAGAGAAGAGACGCCAGAATGGCCATCGATGCGCCTGCGCAACTGGCGATGAAATTGACTGCGTCATTGTTCACCCACGAGACGCCCCGAACAAGGCGAACGGGATGTCTGCATGGCGGGGTTGAGCTTTCGGTGAATGTATTACAACGCTCGCAATAATACAACCGTTGCACCGTCGCGCCCAAAATTGAATCGATTATTGAGCCAGCAAAACCGGCAACCGGCAGGATAATCAGCAGAAACCAGTCTTGCAGGAACCATTGGCCCGTCGTCAGCAAAGAAGCGGCCTGGATGGTGATGAAAGCGGTGAGGCCGATAAACAACCCGCCCGCCAGACTTGCCAGCAGGCCCGCCCGGGTGACGCCGCCAGAAAAGCCTCTGGGCGTCTCCTCGCCGGTGGTGATAAGCCGAGGCTGCTGTTTGGACAGGACGCCCAGCTCGGTGGCCCAGGTGTCGGCCGAAGCCGCGGCCAGGGAGCCCAAAAAGGCCAGGGTGAAGCAGGGATAGCAGGGGGATTCGCGCCCGACAAGGCCCACCGCCAGCGCCATGAGCGCGGCGACGCCGCCATTGGCCAGGGTCTGGACCAGATCGCGCGGGCCTGCTTTCTCGACATCGCCCAGGATGGCGGCCTTTTGTGCGCCGCCCAGGCGAGAGAGCAGGCTGCCGCCGACGAAAAAGGAGACCAGGGTCACAGCCCAGGTGAGACCGCCCAAGCCGAAGACCAGCCCGCCGATGAGCATCGCCCCCAACGCGCCGCCCGGGGTCAACGCCCCCATCCGCCACGCCGCAAGGCCAATCAGGCCCGCCAGCAAAAAGCCTGCCGCCAGCATCGCCGGGGTTCCGGGCGTGAGCATCCGCTCAGCCCCCAACCGCCAGATTGATCAAATTGGCGGCAATGAACAGGGCCGCTATTTGCAGAATGAAGGAGACGCTCCAGAGAAGATAGGAGAGGAAACGCTGGACGTCGAAGAGCGCGAAGCCGATGGCCGCGTTGAGAAAGCCAATGCTGAGCGCGATGCCGGGAATGAGGAAGATGGAGCGCTGCGGACTAAGCAGCTCCGGCTCGCCCCGGGCGTTGAAATGCAGGGTGATGGTGCCGGGCAGTTGCGGATAGCGCCAGGCCACATATCCCAGCGCCACCAGGCCCAGCGCCAGCCCGCCCAGCAGCAAGGCCTGAGCCAGACGGTCTCGCAGCAGCCAGTGTTGTCGCCAGTGAGAAAGGTAGATGATGGGCTTCAGACGCCGTGCAGGCCCGAAATCGCGGCGCTGCTCATAGGCCCGCACAAACTCGTCGGGCCGCTCGGGCGAGATGATGTAGGTTGCATCCTGGGTGGTGATGGCCAGGCAATCCTCGGGCGGCTGGGTGGCGTAGGCGAGGGCGTTGGCGTCGGCGTCGGAACGCACCCATTGCAGGGGCCAATGCAACCAGGCCGGGCGCAGGGCGACTTGGGCGGGGACAATATCCTGGATGTCGGGCAGGGGGATGATGGCTTCCTCGCCATTCCAGTGAATATGGATCGCGTCCCGCTCCACCCAGTATTCCAGCGAGTG
>JALXAF010000484.1 GCA_026992375.1 Anaerolineae bacterium | reverse complement strand
ATGACATCCCTGTCTTGACATCCAACAAACGTCATTTTTCGCGGGTTCCGGGGCTGCGAGTCATAACGTCCAGCGAGTTGCTGTCAGACTGATCACTGGAAAAATCTTGCTTGGATGCATCGAGATTCTTGAATACTATTTGCAGCGGATGAGATGCCCTGTGACTGCGCTCAGGGCGGGCTTTCGGTTGCCGTGCGCTCTCAGAATGACGCAAAGATTATTCCTGGGACAAAAAATCCAACACCTCGCGATTGAAGGCTGCGGGATTGACAAGATTGGATGGATCCATGGCGTTGAGGAGGATCACAAAGCGCGCGCTGGCGATGGCATCTGCGATCTTCCGGTTGGCCCGAATGAAGAATTCGCCGAACTGGTCGCCCACCATGACCAGGGTGGGGATGCGCTGACCGTCGATCTTGCCGATGGCGTCGATGCGGTTGATCGCCTTGCGGGCCAGGATCATCTGAGCAATATCCGCGTGTTGGCTTTTGGTCACGAAATAGTCGCGCGCCGCCCGGGCGAAGGGCGCTTTGTAGGTGGCGGCCATGCTCCGGGCCAGCATGTTCGGGCCCAACAGCTTGAAAAGATGTAATCCCGCGATTTGGGAGACGCCCAGCAGCTTCTCCTTCCATGTCCTCAGTTCGCCAAAAGTGTCGCACAGGATCAGGCGGCGGAGTCTGTCGGGGTGGTGCATGGCAAAGGATTGGGCGATGACGCCGCCCATGCTGACGCCGACGGGAGTGCAACGTTGCAGCCCCCGGAAGTCTAGCAGATGGATTATCTGACGCTCCCAGTCCGCCAGGGTGAAGGTTTGGACTCGGGATGACTGACCATGCCCGAGCAGGTCGGGGACCAAAACGCGATAGCCGCGTTCTGCCAAAGTCTCGATCTGCGGCGTCCACATCTCGTGATCCGCGCCCAGGCCATGGAGCAGCATCAGGGCTTCGCCATCGATTGGGCCCGCTTCGACGAAAAAGGTGCGGGCGCCGTTAGTGTTCTCGATGATCATGGCGTCAGCCAATCGTCCAGTTGCAGGCCCGGGATGCGGGCGAAGTGGCGGGTGTTGTGGGTGATCAGGGGCAGGTCTCGGGCCAGGGCGATGCTGGCGATCTGCAAGTCCAGGTCGGCCAGGCGGTTGCCGGTGCGTTCCAACGACGCCTTCAGCGCGCCAAAGCGCCGCGCTGCGGCCTCGTCGAAGGGGAGAATGACCAATGCCGCCAGCAGGATGTCCAGGCGGGCGAGATTTTCCTCTGCCCGGGCTGATTTGGCGGCCCCGTGCGTCAATTCAGCTACGCTGATGGCGGTGATGGACAGGGCCTCGTCGGGCGCGATGCGCTCCGCCAGCCTCAGGCGCCCGCGCAAGAGAGCCACCCAATGGTCGGTGTCCAGGAGTTTCATAGCTCGACGGTCGGGCGAGGGGGCTGGGCGTCGCGGTTGGCGCGGATGGCGTCCGCCAGGTCTGCCAGATCATCCTCATCGGCCCAGAGCCCGAATGCGGCCATGGCGGGGTGCATTTCGCCCGCTTCGATTTTATCCAGAATCTCGGGCGTTTGTCCCAGAGAGAGGGCAAGGCGGCGCATCATCGCCCGCGCCCGCTCCAGTTGGGCCAGGTCATCCACGCTGATGAGTGCTGCCAGTTGCCGTCCGCGTCGCTGGATGATGAAGCGTTCGCCCGCGGCTGTGCGGGAAAGGTAATCGGAAAACTTGCTTTTGGTCTCGACGACGCTGATTGTCTGAGTCATTTCTGCCTCCGAAATGGTCATAATGACCACCTCTGTGTGAATTATAGCAGATTTTCCTTCCCACAACAACCAGCACGCCATTTACGAGGCTGCATCAATTGAGTCGGTCATTTGAGACTTATGCACGCCGAATAAATTCAGGCCTCAGGGCGTTCCGCCGCATGTCCTCCTGCGAGGACATTTTCGGGTGCAAATTAGCCTGTCTGCGCAGGCAGACAAGCGGCTGCAGGCCCCCAGCCCTGATTTCAATCGGCAGGTTCTGGCAGAAACCGCAAATTCGCCCCAAAATTGGAACACAGATGGCGTTGACACTTCGCGTCAGAGATTTTCGCAAATTGATTGTCGTTATCTGATTTTATCTGCGCAGATCTGTTTTTTTCAGCGTCATCTGCGTTCAATTTACAGGGCTGCGGCTTTTTTCTTGCTCTTGATGGCCTTGCCGCGGGCGTTGTGATCCAGCTCTTTCTTGCGGATGCGCAGGGCCGCGGGGGTCACTTCCAGCAGCTCGTCATCGCTGAGGTACTCGATGGCTTCGTCCAGGGAGAGGACTTTGGGCGGGGTCAGGCCCGTGGTGATGTCCGCAAACGCCTTGCGGTGATTGGTGAGATGCTTGGTCTTGCACACGTTGATGACCAGATCGTCGCCGCGGGCGTGTTGGCCCACCACCTGGCCCGCATACACCTCATCCCCCGGCTTCACGAAGAGAGCACCCCGCTGCTGCGCGTTGATCAGCGCGTAGCTGGTGACTACGCCCGTCTCCAGGGCGATGAGCGAACCCCGTTCGCGGCTGGGGATGTCGCCCATGTAGGGCTCGAAGCCGTGGAACAGCGTGTGCAGGATGCCCGTGCCGCGGGTGGCGGTGAGGAAGGGCTGTCGGAAGCCCAGCAGCCCGCGGGTGGGAATGAGATATTCGAGATAGACGGTGTCGTCGTCGCCGTAGCGCATGTCCAGCATCTGCCCGCGGCGGCGTCCCATCATCTCAGTGACCACGCCCAGGAAGGCGTTGGGAACCTCGATGAAGACGTGCTCCACCGGCTCTTTCAGGCCCTCGGGCGTCTCTTGCATGATGACCTCGGGACGGCTGACGGAGAACTCGTAACCTTCGCGGCGCATGGTCTCGATGAGGATGGCCAGATGCAGCTCGCCCCGGCCCGAGACCACGAAGCGGTCGGCGCTGTCGGTTTCCTCCACCCGCATGGCCACATTCTTCTCCAGCTCGCGGAAGAGTCGCTCCCGCAACTGGCGACTGGTGACGAACTGGCCCTCGCGGCCGGTGAAGGGGCTGTCGTTGATGCTGAAGGTCATGCGCACGGTGGGGGCTTCGACGCTGATGGGGGGCAGAGGACGAGGATCGG
>JALXAF010000483.1 GCA_026992375.1 Anaerolineae bacterium | reverse complement strand
CCCCCTCCAACAATATCCCGCCCAAACACCCGTCTCCACCGCTACGACATCCCCTACTGCCCCTCCTGCGCCCACCCCAACACCCACAGCCACGCCCTTTCCACCCGGGCCGCCCACCAAATTGGGCGTCTTTGTGGGACGCAACGATCCGCAGCTTTTCAGCCTGCTAAACACGGGCAACATGGCCATCGTCAAAACCCTCGAATACGATCCCAACTTCGTGGCGGAGATCAAACGCTCCGATCCCGACGTCTTCATCGTCGCCCGCTACACACCATTGCCCGTCCCCGACTTCAACAACTGGGACCCCGTGGCAGAAGCCCGCAAATTCGCAGACCTACTCATCCCCATCGCCACCGATCCGCAACGGCTGGCCGCCATCGATTGCTGGGAAGCCTACAACGAACCGGTCGCAGTCAACGAGGCGCAAATGGCCAGCCTCGCCCAATTCGAGGCCGAACGCACGCGCCTGCTGGCCCAGGCGGGCGTCGCCTCCTGCATCGGCAACTTCGGCGTCGGTCAGCCCCCACTGGAGCTCTGGCCTGCGTTCTATCCCGCCCTGCAAGCGGCCCAGACCTACGGCGGTTATCTGGCCCTGCACGAATACTCAGCGCCCTACCTGTGGTTCGGCAGCGGCGCCAACCAGATCAACCCCGAAGCCGACGAGGGAGACGAAGGATGGCTCACCCTGCGCTATCGCAAAGTCTACCGCAACTATCTCCAACCCGCCGGACTGGCCATTCCCCTGGTCATCACCGAAGCGGGCGTCGATGGCATGGTGAGCAACCGGCCCGGGCCCGAACACGCCCGCGGCTGGCGGGACTTCATCCCCTACTGGCAGGCCCAGGGCGCCGTTTACAGCACCGATTTTGGTTTTTATGTCGAACAACTGGCCTGGTACGACGCCGAGCTTCAGAAAGATGACTACGTCATTGGCGCGGCCATCTTCGCCCTGGCCGGGCCGTCGGGATGGCAAAGCTATGAAATCGGCGGAGGCCCCGGGCTGGGTATCCTCAAACAATATCTCTCGGTGCACCCTCCCCGCTAACCAGGACAAGCCGGAACCAAAAAGCTGATCTCACGCAAAGTCGCCAAGTTTTCTTTATCTCTTTTTCCTTTTGCGGCTCTGCGTTCCTTCGGCTGCTCTCAGGACATGCTTTGCGTGAGACATTTTCCTGCCCAGTAGGTCAGGATTCCATTGATAAGGCGCTACTGCCTCAAACCAATGGAAGCGCAAAGAGCCAGGCCCGTTTTCACGAACCTGGCTCGGCGCAGGAGGCGAGAATGAATACTGCTGTTATTGCGCGGCGGCAGCGCTATTGACCAGACGGGTCAAACGCGATTTGCGACGCGCCGCATTGTTCTTGTGAATGACGCCTTTTTCCGCGGCCTTATCCAGCCGCTTGATGGTGATCTGGAGCCACTCCTGAGCGGTCTCGATGTCGCCGGCTTCCACCGCAGCATGAACCCGCTTGGCTCCCTTGCGGATGCCGCCCTTGACCTGGCGATTGCGCTCGCGACGAACGAGACTCTGGCGATGTCGTTTCAGTGCTGATTTGTGCGTAGCCAACCTAATTCCTCCGGTTTCTGGCAAAGAAACACCCGCCGAGAACAACGCCCGGTCGGGTGAATGATCGAATTGAGACAACAACGAATTATAAATGAATTATGGCGCTGGTGCAAATCGGGGCGACCCGTTTCAACGGGTTTTGCAAAGTAACTATGCAGCTCCCATGTCAGACCTTACAGGCAACATCCGCCAACAGACGACATGCCAGGGCCGTGAAACGTCATTCCGTTGCAACGAAAGTCAAGGCCCATCACAGGACGTTACGCTGCCAACAATCGCCTGACGTTTGACGTTTTACGCATGATATGGGGTAGCATCAAAGACCGATGGTGCTCCGGCAGTCGTTTTCTCACCGGGGCCTGTATGGTTAACGTATTATTTTCAAAGCAAACTCTGGCTGAGACCGCCATCGATCTGCAAGGCGACGCCGTTGAGATAGCCAGCCCGACCCGAGGCTAAAAACGCCACCACGGCCGCGAATTCATCGGGGCGGGCCATGCGCCCGGCCGGGATGGCTGCGGTAATGCCCGCTTCCACCTCCTGGGGGGTGACGCCCCGGGCGCTGGCCAGAGTCGCCAGCAGCTCGCTCACCCGAGCTGTGCGCGTCCAGCCGGGCAGCACTGCGTTGAAGGTGACGCCGGTGTGACCCAACTCATTGGCCAGGCTCTTGATGTAGCCGATGACGCCCGCTCGGGTAACGTTGGAGAGAACCAGGTTGTTCAACGGCTGCTTGGCCGAGATGGAGGTGATGGCGATGACCCGGCCCTGATCTGACTGCTTGAGATAGGGCAGGGCCTCGGCGACCATGCGCACGGTGGAGAGCAGGTTGAGCTGGAGGGCCGCCTGCCAGGCCGCATCATCAAAACTCTCGACCGGGCCCGAGGGCGGGCCGCCCGCGTTGGTCACCAGAATGTCGAGCCGACCGCCGTAGTGCATGACTGTTGTCTGGATGAAATGACGGCAGCCGTCCAGGGTGGTGAGATCGGCGGTGACGGGCAAGACGTTGCCGCCGGTGGTTTTGCGCAGCTCCGCAGCTGCGGCCTCGATGCGGGCCTGATCCCGGCTGCAAATGGCGACTTGAGCGCCCTCATGCAGCAGTTCTCGGGCCACGGCCATGCCCAGTCCCTTGCTGGACGCGGCCACCGCGGCCACGCGGCCATTCAATAACAGATCCATAAAACGCTCCTGATATGGGTGTATGACGCGACATCTGATAAAAAATAACGAGAATCGGCGTTCGATTTGCAGATTACAGCCGGTGAATCCAGTAGCCCAGGCCCAAGGTCGTCAACAGGCCCGTCACGCCGCTCAGGCCCGCCAGCAGGCCGATAGGATCCGGCTGGCCCGCGTCGTCCCGCGGCATCATGCGCCCGAAAAAGCCGGGCGTGGGCGTGGGCGAAGGCGTGGGCGAAGGCGTGGCTGTTGTGGTGGCTGTTGGGGTGGCTGTTGGCGTCGCGGTGGCTGTGGGGGTCGGCGAAGGGAGCGCGGTGGTCGTGGGCGTATCGGTGGCTGTGGCGGTGGGGGGGAG
>JALXAF010000482.1 GCA_026992375.1 Anaerolineae bacterium | reverse complement strand
ACCCGGGAGGAGGTGAAAGCCTGGCAGAAGAAAGACCCCATCAAACGTTTCGCCCAAAAACTGGGACTGGATGAAGCGACGCTGGCCGCCTTGCAGCAGGCGGCCCGGGAGCGCATCGAGCAGGCCGTGGCCTTTGCCGAGGCCAGCCCCGAACCGGATGTGGCCACCATCATGGAGGGCGTTTATGCGTGAGTTGACCTATGCCGAAGCGCTACGCGAGCCCCTGCATCAGGTGATGCAAGAGGACGCGGGGAGTGTCAAACCTATCTGTTGCAAATTGGAAGAAGAAGCTGGCAAACAATAACCGGCAGATTACATCCCCATTCAAAAAAAGGATACCATCATGAAGAAAATTATCAACAATCCTGCTGACTTCGTGCCCGAGATGTTGGAAGGTCTGCTCAAGGCCCATCCCGACCAACTGGCCTACCCCCAGGATATTCATAGCATCGTGCGGGCGGATTCACCGGTGGAGGGCAAAGTGGCGCTGGCCACAGGCGGCGGCTCGGGCCATCTGCCTGTGTTCCTGGGTTATGTGGGCAAGGGCATGTTGGATGGTTGTGCAGTGGGCGATGTGTTCGCCTCGCCCAGCGCCGAGCAGATGTTGTGGGTGACCCAGCGCATCCACGGCGGCAAGGGCGTGGTCTACATCTACGGCAACTACGGCGGCGATGTGATGAATTTCGACATGGCCGCGGAGATGGCCGAATTCGACGACATCGAGGTGCGCACGGTGCTGGTCAAGGATGATGTGGCCTCCGCGCCGCCCGAGGAGGCGAGTCGCCGCCGCGGCGTGGCGGGCATGGTGTTCGCATTCAAGGTGGCGGGAGCCAAGGCCGATATGGGCGGTTCTCTGGACGAAGTCGTGGCCGTGACAGAGAAAGCCCTGGCCAACATCCGCACCATGGGGGTGGCCCTCTCCCCTTGCATCGTACCCATGGCGGGCGTTCCCACCTTCACCATCGGGGAGGATGAGATGGAGATCGGCATGGGCATCCATGGCGAGCCGGGCATGAAACGCGAGAAGCTGCAAACCGCAGACGCTATCTCCGAGCGCATGACCCAGGCTGTCCTGGATGATCTGAAACCCCAGGCGGGCGATCGGTTGGCGGTCATGGTCAACGGGCTGGGCGCAACCCCGCCCGAAGAGCTCTACGTGATGTATCGAAAAATCCATGATATTCTCACCGGACTCGATCTCAACATCCACCGGGCCTATGTGGGCGAATACGCCACCTCCATGGAAATGGCGGGCGCGTCCCTCACTCTGTTCCGGCTGGATGACGAGCTCGCCGAGCTCCTCGACTATCCTGCTCACACCCCCTTCTTCACTCAGGTCTGAGGAGTAGGAGCCATGTCTGAGATGATTCAAGGTCAGGATGTGATCGCGGCCATGCAACGGGCCTGCAACGCCCTCCTCGCCCAGCAAAGCTATCTGACTTCTCTGGATCAGGCCATGGGCGATGGTGACATGGGCATCACCCTGAGCAAGATCGCCACCGCCCTGCTGGA
The DNA here is from genome assembly GCA_026992375.1 of Anaerolineae bacterium. GTDB lineage: Bacteria > Chloroflexota > Anaerolineae > J102 > J102 > M2005. Next base: position 8,726 of record JALXAF010000482.1, on the reverse strand, counting down.
ATACGTCGAGACAACGCCGGTCGACGACCTGGGCAAGTTCTTCCTGGGCGCTGGCATGACGGCCAATCGCACTGCTCCTTCCACCATGGGCACCCTGTTGGCCACGGCGCTGATGCGAGCGGGCAAGGCAGTGAAAGGCAAGAGCGAGCTGGACGCTTCGGACCTGGCCCGCATGTTCAAGGCCGCGGATGCAGGCATTCAGGAGCGCGGCAAGGCCAGGCCCGGCGACAAAACCATTGTGGATGCTCTGCACCCCGCCAGCGAGGCCTTCGCCGCTGCGGTGGACGCGAGTAAATCGCTGGCCGAAGCTGGCGCTGAGGCGTTAAAGGCAGCCCAGGCTGGACTCGAAAGCGTGACGCCTTTGCGAAGCAAAATCGGCCGGGCCAGTTGGGTGGGTGAGCGAACCATCGGCAAAGTTGACCCCGGCTGTGCAGCATTTGTAACAATGTTTACAGCCGTGTTACAGTTTTGACTTCCAGTCATTCCGCCACTCGATTCCCAACAAGCAAAGGAGGTGAATCAAGGTAACTGCTAACGTATGCCAGTTGGTTGTCTTTTCCCACTCAAACCTGACAGGTTCTCGTAACGTTGGCGGCAGAATGTGCGGTCTTTAGCCAGTAATGAAGCGTGTAAGGCCCTGAATCGTTGCCAAAAGAACCTGACAGGTTCATTCAAGCGAAAACCACCTTAGCAGTTACGAATCAAGACTGATAGGCTAACGCCCCCTGCAACCGAACCACTTTTTATCCAACTGACTCTGAGGAGAGTAGACCTATGAAACGTTTGTTGTATGTGGCCATTTTGATCATGGCTCTGGCTCTTGTCGTCTCTGCCTGCCAGCAGGCTCCTGCCGCTACCCAGGCCCCCAAAGAAGAATCCGCCCCCGCCACCCAAGCTCCTGCCAAAGAAGAAGCGAAAGAATTGAACTTCGTCACCGTCGTCAAGATCGCCGGCATCAATTGGTTCGATCGCATGGAAGACGGCGTCAACAAGTGGGGCAAAGAGAATGGCGTCAACGCCACCCTGGTGGGCCCAGCCGAGGCCGATGCCGCCCAGCAAATCCCCATCATCGAAGACCTCATCGCCCAGAAGGTGGACGCTCTCTGCGTCATCCCCATGGACCCCACCCAGCTTGATCCAGTGTTGAAGAAGGCTATGGACGCGGGCATCGTCGTCGTCACCCACGAGGCTTCCAACCAGAAGAACATGAACTTCGACATCGAGGCCTTCGACAACAAAGCCTTTGGCGCCGGCCTGATGGATCGCCTGGCCAAGGGTATGGGCGAAGAGGGCGAGTACGTCGTATTCGTCGGCAGTCTGGGCTCTAAGACCCACAACGAGTGGGCTGATGGCGGCATTGAGGAACAGAAGGCCAAGTATCCCAACATGAAGATGGTTGAGGACAAGATCGAGACCTTCGACGATGCTGAAATCGCTTATCAGAAGGCCAAGGAAGTGCTGGCCGCCCATCCCAACATCAAGGGCTTCCAGGGCAGCGCCTCCACCGATATCGCCGGCATCGGCCGCGCGGTTGAGGAAGCGGGCCTGCAGGATGAGATCACCGTCGTGGGCACCAGCCTGCCTTCCATTGCGGGCGATCTGCTCTACCCGGATGAAGGAAAGAAGACCGGCGCTGTGGATGCCATTGGTTTCTGGGATCCCGCCGTGGCCGGCGCCGCCTGCAACCAGATCGCATTGATGGTTATCAATGGCAAAGAGATTGGCCAGGGAACCGATCTGGGCATCGATGGGTATCACGATCTGAAACTCGTCGGCAAAAACGTGCTGTATGGCAACGCTGCGGTTTACGTGGACGCGACCAACGCTAAGGACTATCCTTTCTAGTCTCCCTCAAAGTCTGCTCGGGGATTCGTCTCCGGGCAGACTTTTTCATTGTTGAAATTTTGTAACTATACACCTACCCTTTCATAGCGAGGCAAAAACCACGAAGACACGAAGGAGAAAATAGAAGATTTTCTTCGTGTCTTCTAAAAGCTTCGGGCCTTCGTGGCAAAGCCTTGTGTGGGATATCTGTTTAGTTACGAAATTTTTTCGAAAAACCATCAAAGCACTTATCTCCGGTCCGAATGGGAATTCATCTCTATGGCTGATGAACTTTTACGCCTCAACGGCATCTACAAATCCTTTGCAGGCGTGCGCGCACTCCAAGGCGTAGACCTGACCATCGAGCGAGGCAAAATCAATTGTCTGGTCGGGGAAAACGGCTGCGGCAAATCGACTTTAATCAAGATCATCGCCGGCGTTTATAAACGAGACGCAGGCGAAATCATTATCAATGGTAAAGAATACGAAGACCTTCACCCTATCGACGCCATTCGTGAAGGCATTCAGGTTATCTATCAGGATTTTTCTCTTTTTCCCAATCTTACAGTAGCAGAGAACATAGCGCTCAATGAAGAGCTGGCTAATGGACGCCGCTTGGTGAGCTGGCGGAACGTCAACCGCATCGCCAAGGACGCACTGGCCAAGGTGGAGGTGGATATCCCGCTCAAGGCCCGGGTCGAGGAGATGTCGGTGGCCAACAAGCAGCTCATCGCCATCGCCAAGGCGTTGCGGCAGAACGCCCAGCTCATCATCATGGATGAGCCTACCAGCGCCCTGACCGAACGCGAGGTGAGCACGCTTTTCTCAGTCATCCGTCGACTGCAGAAACAACATGGCATTGCCTTCCTTTTTGTCAGCCACAAGCTAAACGAGGTGCTGGAGATATCCGAGAAGATGATCGTTATGCGGAATGGCAGGGTCGTTAGCAGTGGCGATCGGAGCGAATATGACAATGCCCGACTTATTTTCGAGATGACCGGACGTCGGATTACAGAGAAATCGTATGACTTTACGCCCGATCTGAACCAGCCGCCCTTGTTGCGGGTGGAGGGCCTGAGCGCTGAGAAGGTTTTGAACGACATCCAGTTCGAATTGCGCCGAGGCGAGATTGTCGGGGTGACCGGCCTGCTGGGCTCAGGCCGCACCCAATTGGCGCTGGCCCTGTTCGGCATGTTGCCTACCGATAACGGCAGGGTTTATATTGACGAGGAGGAAGTTGTTATCACTTCGCCTCAGGATGCTATTCAGCACGGCATTGGCTATGTGCCCGAAGACCGGCTCACCGAGGGCTTATTTCTGGAGCAGTCGATTAGCAACAATGTGGTCGTTCGCATCATCGATCGGCTACGCAATTCTATGGGACTCCTTCAAACCAGACAAGTCAAGGAGCAGGCAAATTATTGGGTGGAGGCGTTGAGTATCAAGACCTCTGATCCAGAGTTGCCGGTCAAGACCCTCTCCGGCGGCAACCAGCAGCGCGTGGTGCTGGCAAAATGGCTGGCCAGCAAACCGCGACTGATGATTTTGAACGGACCGACAGTAGGCGTGGATGTGGGATCGAAAGAGGAGTTGCACGAAATGATCAAGCATCTGGCCGGAGAAGGCATGGGGATTTTGCTGATCTCCGACGATATCCCCGAGTTGCTACAAACGTGCAACCGCATCTTGCTGATGCGCCGGGGGCATATCAGCGAAGAGATCCTGCCCAAAGAAACCAATGAAAACGAACTGTCTGCAAAACTCATCGAGGAATAGCACAGTGAAACGACTTCTCAGCCGCAACGAAACGCTTGTTGCTATCACTATTATCGGCCTTATTTTACTGATTGGCCTCAATAATCCCAGCTTTTTCTCCCTTGGCAATATCTTTACGCTGTTGCGCACCAGCGTTGTGACAGGCATCCTGGCCATGGGCGTGCTCATTGTCATCGTCTCAGGGGGCATCGATGTCTCGTTCACGGCCATCGCCGTTTTCGGGCTGTATGTGGCGGTAAAGCTAATGAAAGCCTACATGCCCGATGCGCCCATCTGGGTGGGGTTTGTCATCGCCTCGGTGGTGGGGCTGGGCCTGGGATTGATCAACGCTTTCTTCATCGCCCAGTTCAGGCTGCCCACGCTGATCGTCACCCTGGGCACTTTGAGCATGTTCCAGGGCTTTCTGCTTTTCGCCATCGGCAACGAGATCATTCGCGCGGTGCCGCCGTCGATGAAGTCATTCGCCCGCGCGGCTATCGTCCGCATTCCCATGACCCGAGGCACAGCCAACCTGCATCCAGCCATTCTCATCACCATCGCCGCCATCATCGTCACCTGGCTGCTGTTGAATTATACAATGCTGGGGCGGGGCATCTACGCACTGGGCGGCTCTCGCGAGGCCGCGGAGCGGGCGGGGTTCAACGTCACCCGCATCCAGTATTTCATCTACGGCTTTGTGGGACTGCTTTCTGGCATCGCCGGCATGACCTTTGGCTCGCTGGCCCGTCAGGCCAATCCTCAGGACATCGTGGGCACTGAGCTGAACGTCATCGCTGCGGTGGTGCTGGGCGGCGCACAGCTCACGGGCGGCTATGGCACTGTGCTGGGGACAGTGCTGGGCGTGATCCTGGTGGTCATCGCCAACAGCAGCTTGATTTTAATCGGCGTGCCAACGGTGTGGCAGCGCGTGGTTATTGGTCTCATCATCCTGGTCGGCACCGGCATCCCCGCCATCCAGGCCCGCCGCAAGGGCAAACGCACTGTTGGACTTGCCGACATTTAATTGCCTTTTCTCTGACATCTTTTAGACGAAAAAACAATATGGAATCCAATACAGCATCCAACAACAAATCATGGTTTGGCCGCCTGTCGATGGATGGCAATACGTTGCGACTGCTCATCATCACCGTTGTCATTTTCATCGCTTTTAGCATTCTCCTGCCTGGCAAATTTTTGAGCGTGCGCAACCTGCAATCCATGGCGGTGCAGTTTCCGGAATTCGGCATTCTCACCTTCGCCATCATGATCACCATGCTCACCGGCGGCATCGATCTCTCCATCGTCGGCGCTGCCAATCTCTCGGCCATTGTGGCGGCCTTGATTCTCACCCGCCTGGGCGGTGATGGCGGCGCGGGCTGGCCTCTCATGATCACCGCACCTCTGGCGATCGTAACGGCGCTGATCGTGGCCTCGTTCTGCGGTTTGTTCAATGGCTTCCTGATTTCAAAAATCGGCATCACGCCCATCCTGGCGACGTTGGGCACCGGAGCTATCTACACCGGCCTTTCTTTTGTCATCACTGGCGGCCCGGCCATCACTACGACGCAGCTCGAATACATCGGCAGCGGCGCTATCCTGGGCGTTCCCATCCCCATCATCATTTTCATCTTCCTGGCCATCGCGTTTGTGATCATACTCAGACGCATGAGCTTCGGGTTCAACGTGTATATGCTGGGCACCAATCCCACCGCAGCGCTCTTCTCGGGCATCCACAGTGATAGCATTCTCATCCGCACGTACTGGATCGCTGGTCTGGTGGCGGGCATTGCGGGCATTGTCTTCCTGGGCCGGGCCAATTCGGCCAAGCCCGACTTTGGCTCCTCCTTCATCCTGCTGACCGTGCTTATCGCCATTTTGGGCGGGGTGAGCTACACGGGCGGCTTTGGCACCATTGCAGGCGTCGTACTGGCGGTGCTCAGCATCCAATTCCTTTCTACAGGCCTGAACATGCTGATGCTGGAACTCTTTGGCAACAGCGCCGCCATCTTCTTCCGCCAATTCGCCTGGGGTGCGTTGCTGCTGCTGGTCATGGTGCTTAATTATTACACTGAAAAGCGCCGCAGCAGGGCCATCGTCTCTGGAGGATGACGGCTTCACAAATCCACACACAGGGGAAGGAGATATGGAAGGCTGATGGCCCTGCACCGGCTCAACAGGATTTCGCCAACCTGGTTCTCGACTCATTTGAGACGCACTCAAATCATTCGCCCCATAGCCACGGAGGTTTATCATTATGACAGCGCCTTATGTCATAGGCATCGATTTCGGCACGGAAAGCGTGCGGGTTGGGATTTTCGATCTGGCGGGGACGCCGCTGGTTTTTGCATCCGAACCCTATCCCCTTTATCATCCACACCCCGGTTGGGCTGAACAGAGACCGGATGAGTGGTGGGCGTCGCTGGTCAAGGCGACGCGCGCGGCTCTGGCCCGAAGCGGCGTCGCAAAAGAGGAGATCGTGGGTCTGGGCGCGGACACCACCAGTTGCACCGTCGTGGCCATGGATGAGGCGTTTCGGCCTCTGCGCCCGGCCATCATCTGGATGGATGTGCGGTCTGCGGATCAGGCCCGCCGCATCGCGGCCAGCAGGCATCCTGCCTTGAAATACAACGGCTTCGGCAATGTCTCGGCGGAATGGATGCCCTGCAAAGCGCTGTGGATCAAGGAAAATGAGCCGGAATTGTACGCCCGGGCCCACCATATCGGCGAGTTCACCGACTGGCTCACCCAACGGTTGACGGGCGAGTGGACGGGCAGCATCAATAACACCTCCATCCGCTGGTATTACGACCGGGCGGAGGGCGGCTGGCCCGAGGATTTCTATGAGCTGATTGGTCTGGGAGACATCCTGGCGAAATTCCCCTCCCGCATCCTGGATTTGGGCGAAGTGGCGGGGACATTGCTGCCCGATGTGGCGGAAGAGCTGGGCCTGCCCGCGGGCATCCCCGTGGCCCAGGGCGGGGCGGACGCGTTCGTGGCCATGGTGGGGCTGAACGTGCTGCGTCCGGGCAAGATGGCCTTCATCACCGGCTCCTCCCATCTGCATCTGGGGCAGAGCGCCGCGCCCCTGCATGCCAAAGGCATCTTCGGCGCATACACCGATGCGATGCTGCCGGGCCAATATACGGTGGAAGGGGGCCAGGTCTCCACCGGTTCGGTGATCAAGTGGTTCAAGGACAATTTCTGCGGCAACGAAGCGGCAGAAGCCGCGGCGCGGGGCGTGGACATCTACACCGTGCTCACCGAAAAGGCCCAACAGGTTCCCATCGGCTCGGAAGGGCTCATCGTGCTGGATTACTGGCAGGGCAATCGCACGCCTTACGTCGATCCCGAAGCCCGGGGCATCGTGCGCGGGTTGTCGCTGAAACACACTACAGGTCACATGTTCCGGGCCATCATCGAGGGCGTCGCTTACGGCACCGAGCACATCCTGAGCACCTTCCGCCAGAATGGCTACCAGGTGGAGGAGATGGTGGCTGCGGGCGGGCCCACCAGGAGCGATTTCTGGATGCAAATTCATGCGGATGTGAGCAATGTCCCCATCACCCTGACCACAGTGCCCGACGCGCCGGCGCTGGGATCGGCCATCCTGGGCGCGGTGGCAGCGGGCCTCTTCCCCGATGTGCTCATCGCTGCCGACGCCATGGTGCATGTGAAACGGCGCATTGAGCCCGACGCCGAACGCCATCAGACATATCAATTTTATGTCAATCAATATATCAACACCTACCCCCCCCTGCAGGCGATGATTCAGGAAACGGTGCGCCACGTGGCTGCCTCTCAAGAGCCAGGCTAACCATGATCTTTCCACCGACGACGCTCGCCCTCTCCGGCGAGCGTTTCACTGTCACCTATCAGATTCGGGCTGCGGATGAGGCCGAGGCGTTGGCGCGGGCCCGCGGCATCTGCCTGGAACAGACGGTTGAGACGCCCGCGACTCTGCTGGCCAACGATGACATTCGCGGGCAGGTGGTGGGACGCATCGAAACGTTCGGGCCGCAGGAAGATGGCCGATTTCGCGCCGCCATCAGCTACGCTGTCGAGACCACGGCCTTCGAGTTGACCCAACTGCTGAACGTGGTCTTCGGCAACACTGCCATGCAGCAGGGGATTCGGGTGCTGAATCTCGATTTGCCCGCGGCGTTGCTGGCGCATTTCCCTGGCCCCCGCTTCGGCCAGCCCGGCCTGCGGGCGCTGCTGGATGCGCCCCGGCGCCCGTTGCTGGGCACTGCTCTCAAACCCATGGGTCTCTCGGCCCGAGATCTCGCGGATTTGGCGTATGAGATCGCGCTGGGCGGCGTGGACGTCATCAAGGAGGATCACGGCTTTACCAACCAGCCCTTCGCTCCTTTCGCCGAGCGGGTGCAGCGCTGCGCCGAAGCCGTGAAGCGGGCCAATCAACAGACGGGCTTCCATTGTCTGTACGCGCCCAACGTCACCGCACCGACGGACGAAATCCTGCCGCGGGCGCGGTTGGCCAGGGCCGCGGGCGCGGGGGCGTTGATGATCGCACCAGGGTTGACCGGTTGGGACGCGCTGTGCGTCTTGCGTCAGGCGGATGATGTGGCCCTGCCTATCCTCTCCCACCCCGCCCTGCTGGGAACCTATGTCGCCTCGCCCGATCAGGGCATCGCCCACCGCGTCGTTTTCGGGAAGCTACCCCGGCTGGCGGGCGCAGATGCGACCATATTCGTCAATTATGGCGGGCGCTTTCCCTTTACCAGGGCAGATTGCAACGGCGTCATCGCTGGCGTAACCGCCCCCATGGGCGCATACCCCGCTATCTTTCCCATGCCCGGCGGCGGCATGACTTTGGAGCGTCTGCCCGAAATGCACGCGTTCTATGGAAATAACGTCATCTTTCTCGTCGCGGGCGGCCTCTACGCCCACGGCCCCGATCTGCAAGAAAGCGCCCGCCAGTTTCGACGGCTGGCGGAATCCTTTGTCCTATAAGCATCCCACAAGGAGTGGAAAATGACCGATTATCAGGCTGAATACGAAGCGCTGGCCGCCTTGCAGCAGGAGGCCCGGGAGCGCATCGAGCAGGCCGTGGCCTTTGCCGAGGCCAGTCCCGAACCGGATGTGTCCACCATCATGGAGGGCGTTTATGCGTGAGTTGACATACGCCG